>JBJHCD010000145.1:4105-9436 GCA_050485845.1 Pirellulaceae bacterium
CCCTTCATCCGCCCGGCCTCCCCTCCCCTCTGAGCAGCGAAGCAAACTCGCCCCCTGGAAAGTCTCCGGTTCTACGCAGCCGACGCCCGTGCCGTTATAACAGGCATCGCAGGCGTCGTTTCTTTTCCACCGGAGTTCATGATGACTCAGGACAACCCCTCCCGTTCCGCATTCTCTCCAGCACAAGTCGCTCGGGAAATGGCCGCCCCTTACCGTGAGTTCACGACGGCGGCCTTGCTGCTGGGAGTTGTGCAAGGGATTGTGCTCAATGTCTCCTTCGTCTATGCCGCTTTGAAGTTGGGCTTCTCCATCGGAGGTTCCACGGTCGCTTCGATCATGGGTTACGCCTTGTTGCGTGGACTGCTGAAGAAAGGGACCATCGTTGAAAACAATATCAACCAAACGATCGCCTCAGGAATCAACACGGCGGGAACCGGTATCGTATTTACCGTCCCGGCGCTCTACCTGCTCGATGCGAAGTGGCGAGCCGATGGCCTGGAAGGACTCGATTTTCAACTCGGACCGCTGATGCTGGCCGGCATTGCCGGAGCGATTTTGGGCGTGGTGGTGATCATCCCGCTGCGGAAGCAGATGATCGAATTGGATCGGCTACGATTCCCCGATGGGGTCGCCACGGCGACGATCTTACGAGCCGGATCGGCAGGGACGGAAAAGGCCAAACTGCTCGCCACGGGCTTCGTGATTAGTGCGATCGTCAAACTGCTGGTGTCATTCGAATTCTCGACCCCCGGCTGGATCGAACGCCACGGTTTTGGACTGCTGGGGGACGAACTTTATTTTGGGCTGGGCATCCTGCCCGACTATGTCGCGCCGGCCATCAATCTCTCGCTGATGAATGTCGCGGCGGGGATGTTGGCGGGGAGGCATGGACTGCCGTTTTTTTATGGCGGCGCACTGGCCTGGTGGGTCATTTCTCCCCTGGCGGTCCAATCGGGTTGGGTTCCCGACGTGGAGCAAGCCACCAGCTTTGTGTACCTCCACATGTTGCGCCCGTTGGGAGTCGGCGTCCTCGTGGGAGGGGCGTTGATGGGAGTGGTGACTTCCTTCCCGGCCATTCGGAGCGCCTTGGCTTCCTTGGCGGCCGCCTCCAAGACGGCGGGGGCGGGAAAGAGTCTCGGAAGCGATGAACTGAAGTTGCCGACTTTGATCACCGGCACTGTCGCCGCCGTGGCGCTGTTCTTCATCTCCGCCAAGATGACGCCCGAAGTTTCCACCTCCGGCGCATTGGTGGCCGCGATTGTCGGGACGCTCTGGCTCGGTTTGGCCGCGCTGATCGTGGCCCAAGCCACCGGGTTGACCGACATCTCCCCCATGTCGGGAATGGCACTCATTTCCGTGACTCTCATGATGTTCCTGCTGAATCAGAATGTCGCCGCGTCAATGGTGGTGGGCGTTGCCGTCTGTGTGGCCATCGGACAGGGAGCGGACATGATGCAGGATCTCAAGACCGGCTTCATGATCGGTTCTCGACCCATCAAACAGCAGTTGGCTCAATTGATGGTCACCTGGTTCGGTGCCCTCTTGGCCTTGGCCGTCGTCTGGTTGCTCTGGAAGACGGGGGCCGATGGCCAAGGGGGATTCGGTCCTGGCACCAATTTGCCGGCACCCCAGGGTGGCGCGCTCATGGGCATCATCGACTCGGTCAAGAGCGACAATGTTCCCCTCGACAAGTATGTCATGGGAGGTTTCGTCGGCGCGGTGCTGGGGGCGGCCCCTTCGACGGGACTGGGGGTCCTGATAGGTCTAGCCATGTATCTCCCCTTCTCGATCACCATGGGATACGGGATCGGCTGTTACCTGCAAATGGGCATGAAGCGTGTCTACGGTCTCCGCTTCTGTGAACATCGCCTTGTCCCTCTGGCAGCGGGACTGATCGTCGGCGAGGCGCTGATGGGAATTCTGGTTGCAGTCTTTAGCATGCTATTGGGTGGGTGAGATGAGCTACCTGCGATTTATTCTGTTTGTTGTCGGCATTACCATCGCCATTGGCGCCAGCGCGAAAATCGCTCCCAGAACGCTCGAGCGACTGACGCCCTCGGAACCCCCTTTGTCCCAGGAGGAGGAGCCGAGCGAGGTGGACGATGCGGCACCCACCAGTCTGCTCGACGACCAGACCACCGTCGAACCGGAGATGCCTCCGGCGGCACGCCCTGACGAAGTGGAACCGGCGGAATCCTGGCCCGACACGTTCCCCTTCTTTGTCCTGGGGATCGCGATGGCCGCTTGCGGCGTGGTCCTGTGGCATTGGGAACTGCGGCAGGAACGTTCGAAACGGGGGGGCGGCCCCAGCGGACAGGACGTCTCCACCGGTTTTCCTCCGCAAGCTCCTTCCGACGTTTCCCCCGCTTCCCACTCGTTGCCGCTGCAGCCCTTGATCGACCGGATGGCATGGCTGGAACAGTTCGTGGTGGATGCGGAAAACCTGCGTGGCTGGGAGATCATGCGGCAGGTGGATGCGTTTCTCGAGACGAGTCTGCTTCCGGTGGTCGAGCGGCGGCAGGAGATCATGAACCAGTACGGCACGTCGCGGGGGGCGGAGATCCTGATCGCCATTGCCTATGGTGAACGGATGATGAATCGAGTCTGGTCGGCTGCCGCGGATGGGCACCTCCCGGAAGCTCGTAGCTCCCTCCCCGAGGCCCTCGAAGGCTTTCAGGAAGTCCAAAGATTGGCCGCCGAAGCGGACCAGCCACTCCCCCCGTCAGAAGTTTGATCACGAGTCGCATCCAATGCCAATGGGAAATAGGCTCGCGGTCGAGCCCGATGGACGGGGTACGTCCGTGGCGAAACCGTGACCGGCAACGCGTGGAATGGGGGCATTGTAGGGGTACAGGTGGATGAAGGGGGCCGGCCAGCCCCCTTCTGACGCCGCTTTGGGTGCACGAAACCGATTTTCGGTGGTACGCTGTTAGAGTCGCGGTCGGCGATGGGAACGTTTTCTTTGGGGGCGGGGGGGGAAATTGGTAGAGGGAATGGGGGGGCGGTTCCAAGTTAGACCGTGCCACCCCGCATTGGTCTTTCGAAGATGTCTTCCGCCCCAAGAGAAACCTCTTCCCGAGGGCTTCACTCACCGCCCGCAAGAATGCCCTGCATGCACCGTCCCCCCCAAGAAAAATTCCTCCGCGAAAAAACAACATATACATTCCACCGCATGAGATTCACTGCATGACAGCTCCCAAACTTCAAGGTATTGTTCCTCCCCTCGTTACTCCTCTCCGAACTTCCCGGGAATTGGACCGGGAAGCCTTGGAGGGACTCGTCGAGCGGCTGATTGCCGCGGGCGTGGGAGGAATCTTTGTGCTCGGGACCACCGGCGAGGGGCCGAGCCTCGACTATCGGCTACGTTTTGAACTGGTGGAGCGGGCGGGGGAGTTGATTGGGGGCCGAGTTCCCATGTTGGTGGGTATTACGGACACATCGCTGGAAGAGGCCGTTCAGCTGGACCATTGGGCTCGGGATTGCGGAGCGACCGGAGTCGTGGCCGCTCCCCCCTATTACTTCCCCGTTCCTCAGCCGAATTTGCTGGAGTACTTCCAGCTGCTGGCGGACCGCTTGGCTCTACCCCTGTATCTCTACAACATGCCGGCCTGTACCCGCAGTTCGATCGAAATCTCCTCGCTTCGGCGATTGGCCGAGCATCCTCGGGTGGCCGGCCTCAAGGATAGCTCGGGTGACCTGCAGTATTTCCGCGACGCCTTGTCACTGCGGGAGGTTCGTCCGGACTGGGCCTTTCTGACAGGCCCGGAACATCTGTTGGCCGCCACCGTGGCCCTGGGAGGAGATGGGGGTGTGAATGGTGGAGCCAACCTCTTTCCACAACTCTTCGTGCAGCTTTACCAAGCCGCGCGGGAGGGTCTGGATCCGCGGGTCCGGGAACTGCAAGCTTGCGTGGAGACGGTCGGAAAAATCTACGAGGTGGGAGGAGAGTTTGCGGGTGTGATTCAAGGCCTCAAGGCCGCGCTCGCTCGGCAGGGACTCTGCGAAAATCTCTTGGCTCCACCGCTCCGACCCCTGTCGGAGCTGCAAGAGGCGCGAGTCTCTGAACTACTTGAGCAAATGGATCACCCGATCCTACTCTCCACCATTTGAAAACGAAGGAGTTCACCGACGATGCCTCATCCATTCAATCGACGAGAACTGATCCTCGCCACTGCCGGAACGCTTGCCTGGAAAGCATCCTCGGGGGGCTCCAAGGCCTGGGCGGGTGCTCAAGAGACAGAGGCGGCTGCGGGGGCCACTGATTCCTCGGCTGACTCCGGTTTTCGCTACTGCCTGAACACCAGCACGGTTCGTGGCCAGGAGCTGTCACTTCCGGAACAGATCGACCTGGCTGCCTCGGCCGGATATGACGGGATTGAACCCTGGATCCGCGACCTGCAGGAGTTCGTGCGGGGTGGGGGCAAGCTGGAAGACCTGCGACGGCGGATCGAGGACGCGGGACTGGAGGTGCCGAGTGCCATTGGGTTCGCGAACTGGATCGTGGATGACGACCAGGAGCGACGGCAGGGACTCGAGACCGCTCGGGAAGACATGCGGCTGGTCAAGCAGATAGGCGGCACGCGGATCGCCGCCCCACCGGTTGGAGCAACGCAGCAAAATGATCTGAACCTATTTGCCGTGGCCGAACGTTATCGCCGTCTGCTGGAAGTCGGCGTGGAGGAAGGAGTCGTCCCGCAATTGGAACTGTGGGGATTTTCCCAGTCGCTCAGCCGGATCGGCGAGATGGCTTTCGTGGCCAGCGAAGCGGGGCATCCGGATGCTTGCCTGCTTCCGGATGTCTATCACATCTACAAGGGAGGCTCGGAATTCCAGGGGCTGCGCCTGTTGAACGGACGCGCGATCCACGTCTTTCACATGAATGACTATCCGGCGGAACCGCCGCGCGCGACGATCAGTGATCGCGACCGAGTTTATCCGGGAGATGGCGTGGCGCCCCTGACGGAGATTCTGCAAATTCTGCACGGGGCGGGCTGTCGAGCGATGTTGTCTCTGGAGTTGTTCAACCCAACCTACTGGGAGCAGGACGCTTTGGAGGTTGCCAAGACCGGGTTGGAGAAGATGAAGCAATCGGTCGCCGAGGCATTCTCCTGATTCGGATCGGACGCGGGACAACTTGATCAGTCCCGGGCAAACGCCAAATTGTCGAAGTTGTAAACTCGCCAATGCGTGAGTCCGGAATGGGGGAGCATCGTCCGTTCCATCAGGATTCGCAGGTCGGCACGCTGCAGTTTGCCATCTTTGGTATACCGAGCCACATAACGAAGTTCGGCAACTCGACTATTGGCGATACTGGTCAGGTCGACCTTGGCC
>JBJHCD010000146.1:0-9432 GCA_050485845.1 Pirellulaceae bacterium
ACGGGGTTACCGTGGCATGCCGATCGTGGTCAACGAAGATGATCACTTCGACTTCGATCAGCCCATGAATAACTTTCTAGCGGCCGTTGGCCAGTACGCGAGCTGGGGATATTTCGACCCGGGGGAGAGCAATTACCGCGACGGCTACCAATGCCCCCCTGTCAACTGGGGAATCAATACGGAACGGAAGAGAGCTTTCTTCGAGAAAGTGAAGGAGATTACAGGCAAGTAACTCACCTCTCCCTGTCCGGCTCACGATTCGTCGGCCACGATCGGTCCCACGACGACCTTTCCTTGCTCCACGCCATGTTCAAGCCGTCGATGAGCTTCCTGGATTTCCTCCAGTCGGAAGGTGGAATCGATAAAGATTCGGAGTCGGCCACCTCCATGCAAGTGGAGCAATTCGCGAAGCTGTTCTCCCGAAGGCCTGACCAGCATCACCAGTCCTCGCCGACTGGAACACCAAGTCATCCATGATGCCACGTAACCATTCACGCTCGGTTCGGTCGACACATAGCGGCCGGGAGATTTCAAGGCCGTTCGGCACTCGCGAAACGACTTCACCCCGGCCACGTCAACAATCAGGTCCCACGCCCGTTTCGACTGAGTAAAGTCGTCCCGGCCGTAATCCAAGAACTCCGCCGCTCCCAGGGATTCGACGAACTCCTTTCTGGCCGCGCTCGCGACTCCCGTGACGCGAGCCCCTTTCGCCACGGCGATCTGCACCGCAAACGCCCCCACACCGCCACTGGCCCCGTTAATCAACACTTCCATCCCACTCTGCAAGCCTCCCAACGGGACGAGGCACTGCCAGGCAGTCAATCCCGCCAGTGGAAGCGCGGCAGCCTCCGCGTACGACATGCGTTCTGGAATCTTCGCCGCCACGCCCGGTGTACAGACGGCATACTCGGCACATGCCCCACCGTAAAGACTGTTCAGAAAGGCACAGACGCGATCACCCGCTCGAAATCCGCTTCCATCCGGCGCCCGAACCACTTCCCCGGCGACATCGAAACCGGGAATTCGCGGGAATCGGCCGCGCAACAACCATCGCAGTTCGCCACGCCGAGTCCGGATATCGATCGGATTGACGCCGGCATAATGGACGCGGATCAGCATTTGGTTCCACGGCGCGATGGGCCGCTCGAGCGACTCCAGTCGCAATACCTCCGCCGAACCATATTCGTCATAGACCGCGGCTTTCATCCGTGCTTCAACTGTCACGACCCTGCTTCCTCATCAATATTTGTCTGGAGCAATCTGAAAGTCCGTCCAACCCGACACATCATCCGACCAAGTTTCCGCCGCGCGCTGGATGTAGCGTTCCAGCTCGGCGCGAATCTCATCGCGGAACCGAATCAACTCCTGCCGATCTCCCTCGGCCAGTAGCTCCACACTCCCATCCACCACATTGCAGACTCGGCCAGTCACGGGGAATCGCCGAGCAATGTAGGCCACCGTGGCCCGAAAACCAACGCCCTGAACTCGGCCTTCGTAGCGAACGAACAAACGTGTCATGCTTCCCTCGGATTCCTGCTCCCAGAACAACCTCGAAAAACTTCTATCCGCTTCTCATCCAAGCAAACACAAACGTGGCCACGATCACCATCAGCGCCAGTCCATTCGCCAGTCGCTGAGCCTGGATATGTCCCATTTTCGTATCCCCCAACCTCAAGTTTGCCAGAATCATCGCAGGCCGAGACCCGCGGCTACCGCGCCTCAGATAAAGTCAAAACGCTCGGCCAATAGTCGATGCGAGGGGACTCCCCGCTTGACCAGAACGTTTTCCACCGCATCCATCATCGGAGGGGGTCCACAGACGAAATACTGGGTGTCTTTTCCGACAACTGCAGACAAATGGCGCTGCAGCAATTCGTCCGTAATGAACCCCTTCTCTCCGGACCAGGACTCATCCGCTTCGGACAGGACATGCACCAAATCCACATTCGGCTGTTCCGCCAGTTCCTCCAGTTCGCGCCGATAGGCAATCGCGTCAGGGGTCGTATTACCGTACACGAGGACGAACGGGCGCTGGTCTCCTCGATCCCGGGCCGTCCTTAACATACTGAGCGCGGGCGTAACGCCAATGCCCCCGGCCAGAAACACGGCAGCTTCCGCTTTGCTGTCCAACCGAAACGCCCCGTAAGGCCCCTCCAGGAAGACTTGCGTACCCCGCGGAACGTCTTGGATCGCTCCCGTAAAATCTCCTGATTCCTTGATGGCAAACTCGAACTCGCCCCGCTTCTCGGAACTGGAAGCGAATGAAAACGGATGCTGCTGCAAACTGAAGGGAGAGTGTCCGGTGGTCATCCAAGCATATTGGCCCGCCTCAAAGACCAGCCCTTCATGTCCGAGAGGTTCGATCATCACACGAGCCACGTCGCCCTGATCGGGGACCACGTCGCGGACTCGATAAGGGCGTTTTCTCATTCGCCAAGGTTTCACCACGCGGGCATGGATCAGGAACCAAAGAAAACCACCCACGACCATGACGGAGATGGCTTGAGCCACCAAACCGGAAGTATAGTGCCCCACCTGCAAACCATGGGCCAGTCCCACCAGCAGCACGCCGGCAGCCAGAAGTCCATGGGTGAGTCGCCACCATTCATAGCTCAACCCCCACCGGAGTCCCCAGAGTGGCAATACGACCAAACCGACCGTCCCCAATGTCGCCAATGTCAGGAACACGGCTCTGGGAAGATTCTCTCGGGGATCCAAGTACCGCAGGTAGTCTGGGTCGACAACGAACAGAATCAGCGGGTGCGCCAGGACAATAAGAAGGGTGAGAATGCCGGCCTGGCGATGAAAGTAGATCAGTGAGTCGGACCCGACAGATGGTGCCACCCAGCGAAATCGAGCCGTGGTGATGAACTGGAGGCCCAGCATCATCAGTCCGACGATCCCCAACCCGACTCCCAATTCAACCCCCCATTCACGACGCTCGAGGTCTCCCCGCAACGCGGCCGGCACTAGTGGAAGAACGACAACCAGCACGTAGGCGGTACTCCAAAATCCGGTCCGCCACAAAATCTGCTTCATCATCCGTCCTTCCCTGGCTCCACGCAGGTAATCAACTCTAACTCGCGACAATCTCCTTCCGAGAGCGCGTGGACCTCGCCACGAAATCCGATATTCACCGATCCCGTCCAACCACGCTCCAGACAGATTACCAGTGCATCATGCGTGACATGAAGCCGCAACCAATGCCCGCGAAAGCGGAACCGGAGCCGAATATCTTTCAACTCACGTGGCAGAAGCGGATCCAACCAGAGCACGTCACCGCGAATCTTGATTCCCGTATGACAACGCTGAATGATATCCACGGTTCCCGCCATGGCCCCCAAGTGAATTCCTTCGGATGTCGTCCCTCCCTGAATGTCCTCTACGTCACTCCGCAAGGCTCGCTCGAAAAATTGCCAAGCCTGATCGCGATCCGACCGGGCCAGGATCCATGAATGGACCACTCGGCTGAGCGTGGAACCGTGAGACGTACGCGCCATGTAGTATTCAATCGTCCGCGGAATCTGCTCCCGCTGAAATGGATACTCCAGGTGTTCAAAAAGCTCCTGTAACTCCTCGTAAGAAAAAAGGTAGAACAGCATAAGGGCATCGGCCTGCTTGCTGGCCTTATAGCGATTGGGAGAATCCCCTTCTGCCTTCAAGATGCGGTCCAGTCGCTGAATGTCTCCGTATTTCTCCCGGTATCCATCCCAATCGAACTCCTCCAGATCATCGTATCCTTCAAACTGGCTGATGATCCCGTCGCCATGAAAAGGAACGAACATCCGGCGACTGATCGCATCCCACCGCATGAACTCTTCGTCGTCGAGGTCCAATTGCCGAGTCAACTCGGCGAGACGTTCTTCCGGCAACAGCGAAAGTGCCCGACCAGCACACCGTAGACACCATGCCGCCATCACGTTGGTGTAGGCGTTATTGTTCAGTCCCTCCGATTCGACCTCGGGATAGTGCGTATGAAACTCGTCGGGCCCAACCACATGATGGATTTCGTACCGTTCGCGATCCGCGTGATAGCGGGCCAGACCAGCCCAGAGCCGAGCGATTTCGATCAGCATTTCGGCGCCATAAAACGAGAGAAACTCGATATCGCCGGTGGCCTGAAAGAAACGCCAGACATTCAGGGCGAGCGCGGCGTTCACATGCCTCTGGCGAAAGGTATCGTCCGGCTGCCACTCTCCCGAATTGGGATTCAGATGCAGAATCTGACTTTCTTCACGCCCGCTGCTGCCGCTCTGCCACGGATACATCGCCCCCTCCAGGCCCGCTTCGCGTGCCAGGTGCCGAGCCTCATCCAGCCGCCTGTACCGATACATCAACAGGGCGCGAGTCAACTCGGGAATGCGGAGGTTCAAGAACGGAAAGATGAACAGCTCATCCCAGAAGATGTGCCCACGATAGGCTTCTCCGTGCAGTCCCCGCGCCGGCACGCCGACATCCAAATCGATCGAATGGAAGGACGTTGTCTGCAATAGATGAAAGACATGCAGTCTCAGCACCATCTGGGACCACGATTCGCCATCGGTCAATTCGATGTCAGCTCGGTTCCACAATTGCTCCCATGCCGACGAGTGCGATTGCAACAGGGATTTGAAATTGCCAGCTCGAGTGACGGCCAGTCGAGCTGCGTCGAGTGGCTCGCTGATTGCGAAGTCGCGGGACGTATATAGGGCCACCACCTTTTCAATATACAGGGGCCGATCCTGCTCGCACTGAACCCGTAGCCGCTGCTCGGCCAAACCCTCCTTCAGGATCGTCTCTCGCTCAAGTGATGCTCGCTCTTCATTCATGAATACATGCGTGCGAGCTGCTTGCACCATGCGGACTCTCGACTGATTCGCATGGACGGAGAGATAAATCCCATCTTCCCCGATTCGTCCGGTCTCCTCGGCCTCCAGGTGCCGGCAATTGAGGTCTCGATATCGAGCCACTCCCTGATTGGAAACCGTACCATCCAATGCGGAACGGACCTCGATGGTGCCTGACCAGTTTTCGGGGGTCAGTCTCCACTGGAGGGCCGCCAAGTGAGGATTCCCCATGTGGACCAGGCGACGGCTGGTCAATGAGGTTTCTCGGTCTTTTCCATGCCGAAAGCGAACGCGACGCTCCAGAACCGCCGCTCGCATGTCCAACGACTGCTGGAATTCGAGCAACTCGACCGCCGAAATGTCGAACCAATCTTCTCCGTCCACCCGGAAGGTCAAGCCGAGCCAGTTCGGCCAGTTGACGAGATCCTCATTTTCGATCATTCGGCCGGCGACTTCGCTCTCGAGACGATTGTATCCGCCTGCCAGGTAAGTGCCGGGGTAATGCGGACCACCCGCGTCGCATTCTTCGGCGGCGCCTCGAGTGGCAAAATAGCCGTTCCCGAGGGTGCAGAGTGCCTCACGCAAAGGCTGCTCGTCGGCATTCCAGGAAGTGTAAGTCAGTTTCCAGGCGTCTTGTCCAGAAGAGCCAGTTCGGCTCATGAGGCAGCTCCATGGGGTAAGTATCGATCAAGAATATCGTATCGATCGAGAATGTCGTGTCGCCCGACTACGGCGACAGCTTGTTTCGTATGGATTGAAGAAACTCTTGGACGGCGTCGCAATCCCGCACAAAGTAGAGGGCCGCAGTCTCTTCGTCCGGATCCGCCACCCGGATGCCGATTCCCATCCCTCTTTCTCGAAGCATCCGGAAGGCATCTTCATCCGTCACGTCGTCTCCGAGATAGATGACAAGCGAGTTGTCCACGGTCAATCGCAAGGATTTCATCAACCAAGCCATGGCCCGTCCCTTGTCCCATGGTACGTCGGGTTGGACCTCGAAAATCTTCTTCCCCCCCCTTTTCCTCAAAGATGGATTTCGACCAGTCACGCGATCGACGTGCTGCTCGATTCGAGCGACGTCTTCATCGCTGCTCACCTCCCGGTAGTGAATGGCGATCGCATATTTCTTGCGTTCCACCCGGGCTCCCGAAATCGGCTCGATCTCTTCGCGCAGGGCCGCTTCCGCCTCGTCCAATTCCGGCAGGGCGCTAACGGCCTCCTCCTGCTGCATCTTCAGACCATCGGGTCCCCGCACGTCGAATCCGTGACTTCCGGCAAAGATGAGCGAGTCCAATTGAACCATCTGTTCGGCATCCCGCCGATCCCGACCACTGACAATGGCCACCGTGCATCGGTCGGCCAACTCGGCCAATAACCCTCGCATCTCGTCGCTCAGCGTGGCATCCTCCGGCCGCTGCACGATGGGCGTCAACGTCCCGTCATAATCGAGAAACAGCGCCAGTTGCTTACCATCCAGACGACTGAGAATCCAATCGGAATGCTCCAAAGCCGAGGCGGGGTGACACAGGCAATCGATTCCCGGAGGACAATGAGTGGCGGAGACAATCTCGAGCAAGCTGTTAACAACGACATCCGCGCCCGCTTCGAACAACTCTTCCTTGGGGCGATCCCGAGCGACACCGACCACCAATCCGAACTTACCGCGACGCCCCGCCTCGACACCAGAGATCGCATCCTCAACCACCATCGCTTCTCGCGGTTCGACGCCGAGTTCTCGAGCGGCATGGAGGAAGATATCGGGATTCGGCTTTCCCTTCAGGCCCAATGGAGCCAAATCGAGACCATCGACCTTGACTTCGAATCGCTCCAACAAATCGACGGCCCCCAATACCGCCTCGCAATTGCGACTGGAGGAGATAACGGCCAGCTTCAATCCCCGCTTCTTCCAATGGTCGATCTTCTGCACGGTGTCTTCGTAGACATGGACGCCTCCGCGGCGCAAGGCTTCACGAAACACCACGTTCTTGCGATTCCCCAAGCCGCGGATCGTTTCGCGAGTCGGCTGGTCGTCCAATTCTCCCAAGGGCAATTGAATGCCTCGCGATTCGAGAAAGGACCGCACCCCGTCATACCGCGGTTTGCCGTCGATGTACTCTCGGTAATCATGGTCGATATCGAAAGGCGTGAAGGTCGCCCCCTCCTGCTTCGCGCGCTCCTGGAGATACTGGTCGAACATTTCCTTCCAGGCTTGGGCGTGGACCTCGGCAGTCTGTGTGATCACTCCATCCATGTCGAGAATCACGGCCTTCAGATCTTGATCATTCATTCGGGAAGTCTCCGTTGGGCTCGGGGAGACGCGACATCCTCAATCGATGCTTAGTCACGGAACTTGGCCACCGCGTCGGAAAAGGCCGACCGGAGCGACGTCCAGGCGGACGCAAAACCCTTTTGCACCGACTTCCATGCCTCGTCACTCGTCTCTCCGAGTTCGTCCAGCTTGGCCTTCCCCTCCTCGACCTTCTCTTCCAATTGGCGAATCCGCTGATTCCATTCCAATTGAGCATCCGCGCTCTTTCCCGACACCCGCGCCCTCAACTTGTCAATCTCGGCCCGCCATTCGTCCAACTGAGCCTGTATTTTCTGTTGATAAAGTTCGCGATCTTCCATCGACGTCTCTCCTCGATCACCATGGATAGCTCGTTCATGACGATGCGCTTTCGGATTTGCCACCACCCGGCACGGCACGAGACGGGACCGCACTGATAAACGCACGCCGAAACCTTGCATTTTACCGGTTATGGTGAGTCATGTCGACGAACGCGGATCCAGCGTTTGCTTGACTCGGGCGGCCCACCGCATGGACCGCTGGTCGCGAACCACTCGCATGGATGATTGGACATGCTGGATCTGATCGGGATCGACTCCCACGTGTCGCGCAATGGCGCGGACAGCCGCGACGGGATCCCGACACACCTGCTCGTATGTCAGCTCGAGCGGAAGGGATTGGCGGCGGAGGAAGAACTGCTGCCACAATGCTTCGCGACGGTGAATTTCGCGATGGAGTTCCAGAATGCCGGAGAGTGAGAATCGCAGAGGGTCAGGAGCCTCCGCGGCGTCACTCAGCCGCGTCCAGACGCCGCCGCGATGAGCCCGATACCAACTAACAGCTTGCTGCACCTTGTCGTCGCGGCGAAGCCAGCAGCAGGGAACATGAGGGAATCGATCCAAGAATGGTGCCAACTCGGCATAGGACCCCTTGATCGCGAATACTCCATTCGGAGTTGACTTGCGCGGCATCAGCACGGAAAGGAAACGATCCAGATCGATCGTTCGAGGAATACCCCACTCCTCACAGCGTTCACGCCAGTCCAGCAAGTATTCGTCCGGGTGCCCCAATTGATTTGTGGAACTAACCAGTTCGGACAACCAAGAGCTTCCGGATCGTGCCACGGTGCACAAGGCCCAAACGATTCGGAGGTTGGGACCAGGTTCATCGCGACCTGCGATTCGGCACTCGCTCATCTCCCAACCTCATTCCGCCAGCTTGCGAACCAACTCTCTCCACAATAGAAATCAGGACTTCCCACCCGGCGCACGCTAAACCGGAATCGCCGCAGATCCTCCTCCGACCAGAATACTCGATGCTGCTCGCGTTCGTTTCCATGCGACGCGTCTTGAGGAAAGAACGTTGCCGGCGTGGTGACAAATAACTGCCCCCCCGGCGCGACGACGTTCATTGACTTGTTCAGCAGCCATTCTCCTTCAGGCCGTTCGAAGTGCTCCAAGACGTCGGACAGGAGAACGACGTCAAACTGCTGTCGGGAATGCTCCAGGAACTGCTCCATGGTTTGAAGGTAGACCACGTCGTAGAGATCCCAGACAGGATTTCGGTAATCGGCCCAACACTCCACTCCGACCAGGTGAGTCCGCCAGGGCCGGACCCCCAAGTCCAGCCATTCTCGCACCAGAACTCCTCCTCCGCCGAAGCCGAGTCCCAAATCGAGCACGGACCGAGGTTGCGCGATGAGCAGTGCCTGGACGAGTTCCGGGACGACGGCGAATGAACCGATCGGCATCTGGTTTCCTTTCCCACTCAACTCCGCTGCCGAAGCTCGTGACGCCGCCGCCAAAGGGACTCGAGCAGGCTCTCGTATTCGCGAGACATCCGTCGAGCAAATCCAAACTGCTCGGCTCGGATCATCGATTCGCGAGCCATAGTCTCCGCCCATGCCGGATACTGGGCAATTTTCCGGACGGCCGCGGCGATCGAACCGCTCGTCGAGCGCCGCGAGACCGACACGGTCGCCATCCTCTTCGAGGAGCGGCGCCACGTCATGACCCCGCGCGAGGTCGGCTTCCGGATCGACGTCGACGCCACCGTCGATGAGGCGATGTCCCGCGGACGCCGCGGCCTGCCGGGAGACATCGCCGAGCGCGTGCGCGCGCTCCGGACGCAGCGTGACGTCGCACTGGTGGAGGTCACCGACGGCGACAGCATCGAGGCATGGGTCGCCGACCTCGCCGACGAGCTGGACCAGCCGGAGGTCCGCGGTGGCGTCGACATCGACGCCGATGCCGTCGAGGTGACCGCGACCGCCTCCCAGGGCCTCGTCGAGGTGGACCGGACCGCGACCGTCGAGCCTGT
>JBJHCD010000147.1:0-1473 GCA_050485845.1 Pirellulaceae bacterium
CTGCTTTACGGTGACCGTCGAGCTCCTCGCGCCAGTGGCGTTGTTCGGCCGGCGCATGGCGCAGGTCTGGATAGCTCTCGCCTGGAGCTTTCACCTTGCCGTGCTGCTGACGATGGCCATCGGCTTTTTTCTCGGGGCCGTGACGGGATTCCTCGGCTCGCGGCTGGAACCGTTTGAATTACAGCCCGATCAAATCCCCGCCGCGAATCCCCTGCTGGTGATGATCCTGATTCCCTACACGACTTTCGGGCTCTATCCGCTGGCGGAGAAACTGGGGTTCGCTCCCACTCCCCTCCGGCGAATGACGCTGGGGATGTTCATTGCCGGTCTATCCTTTGCCTACGTGGCCCTACTACAGAATCGAATCGATTCCGGACAGCAGATTCATGTTGTTTGGCAACTGATCGGTTATACCGTCATCACGGTCGCCGAAGTAATGATATCCATCACGGGGCTCGAGTTTGCCTACAGTCAGGCTCCCAAACGAATGAAGTCGGTCATCATGGGTTTCTGGCTCTTCAACGTGACCCTCGGCAACGTGCTCGTGGCCTTCATCGCTCGGGGACAACAGGCCCTGGAACGAGCGCTGGAGCGGTCGATTCCCTTGGAACAGTTTTTCTGGGTCTTCGCCGGTTTGATGGTTCTGGCGGCGATTGCCTTTGGTTGGCGAGCTGCATACTACCGCTACACGGATTACACTCAGTAGCCTGGGGCTCCTTCCGACTCATTCCGTTTCCATGGCGAGTTCAGTTCATGTTCCCATCCTCTTCCGCTCGACTTTTCGTGCTCTTCGTCCTTGCAAACCTGGGAGGAACGTTCCTGATGGCTCAAGCCGAACCTCCCCGGTCCGATTTTCCTCGCTTCGCCCTGGCGATTCATGGAGGGGCGATTGGAAACTTGAGCGACAGGGCCGCGCCGGTCCGAGCCCAGCGGCTTGAATCACTTCGCGTCGCCTTGGAATCGGGTCTTAAAATGCTGGCCGAGGGTGGGACGAGCCTGGACGTGGTCGAACAGGTGGTCCGGCATTTGGAAGATGATCCACTGTTCAACGCCGGGCGAGGGGCGGTGCTGAATCTGAAGGGAGAGCACGAACTGGATGCCTCGATCATGGATGGACGTGACCTCACCTGCGGAGCAGTGGCCAGTGTCACCAAGGTCCAAAATCCGATTTCCTTGGCGCGGAAAGTCATGACGGAAACCCGTCATATCTTGCTGGCCGGGGAGGGGGCCGAGCAGTTTGCCGACTTAATGGGCCTGCCGAGCCAGCCGGCCGATTACTTCCGGACCGAGGCGATGATACGGCAATGGGAACGCGCCCAAGCGAGTCGCTCGGAAACGGATGATGATTCGGAAGAGCCTTGCCACGAACTAGGGGAAGGAGCTTCGGAGGAGGATGAAGAGAGTTCCAAAATGGGGACGGTGGGTTGCGTGGCGCTGGACTCGCACGGCAATCTGGCCGCGGCCACCTCGACC
>JBJHCD010000147.1:1483-9425 GCA_050485845.1 Pirellulaceae bacterium
GTCGCATCGGCGACAGTCCGATCATCGGAGCTGGGACGTACGCGGACAACGCGACATGTGCCGTCTCTTGCACCGGGACGGGGGAAGAATTCATGCGGCGGGCCGCCGCCCACGATGTCTCCGCTTTGATGGCCTATCGCCGACTTGACGTGGCCGAAGCCGTTCGAATCGTCGTCGCCGAGAAACTGCCCCCCGGAAGTGGCGCGATGATTGCCGTGGACCGCGAGGGAAACTTGACAGTGCAGTTCAACACGGCCGGCATCTACAGCGGACTGGCCGATTCGACGGGACGTTTCGAAGTCCACCTCGGTGCCCCGGACTAGCCGGACCGGAGGACTTCCAACACCCGCTCCATGTCGGTCGGAAGCGGAGCCTCCAGCTGCAAGGGATCTCCCGAAACGGGATGCCGCAGGCTGATCCGCCAGGCATGCAGCGCTTGTCGGTTCAGGATCAGCTCACCCTCCTCGCGCCCCGACAGCAGTTCTCCCGAGGTTGTTTGAGCATGGCCGGCATACAGCCGATCGCAGAGGACGGGGCAACCGATGTGGGCCATGTGGACTCGAATTTGGTGAGTCCGCCCGGTCTTGGGGGAGACTCGGACCAACGCGTGCCGCGAGAAACGTTCCAGCACTTCATAGAAAGTCCGCGCTTCCCGGCTGGTCGAATGGTGTTCGCGAATCGCCATCTTCTCGCGCTGATAGGGATGGCGACCAATCGGCTTCTCAATCACGTCCCGGTCACGATCCGGAACGCCCCGCACAATGCTTAAATACTCCTTCTCGAGCGTTCGGGACTCGAACTGCGTTGCCAGGCCCGCATGAGCCGCGTCGGTCTTTGCGACCAGGATCACGCCGCTGGTATCCCGGTCCAATCGATGCACGACTCCAGGTCGTGTCGCTCCGCCGAGCGAGCTGAGCTGTTTGAAGTGGAATGCCAGAGCACAAGTTAACGTTCCCGACCAGTGCCCCCGAGCGGGATGAACGACCATGCCCGGCGGTTTGTTGATCGCCGCGAGATGCTCGTCCTGAAACAAAATGTCCAGGTCGATGTTCTCCGGAAGCGGACCCGCCGGAGGAGTTTCCGGGAGCGAGACTTCAATCTGCTCCCCCACACGAATGCGGTAAGCCGGCTTGGCGTAGTGTTGGTCGAGTTGCACGAAACCGGTTTCAATGATTTCGCGCAACTGACCTCGACTGAAGTCCGGGAATTGCTGGCTCAAAAACGCGTCGAGCCGTTTTCCGACATCCTCCGGAGTGACTCGGAGATGATGCTTCTGACGCGATATTTCGGATGCCGACTCCGCCATGCTCCGCTATCGCTCAGTTTCGTCGCTTTCGCTATCGTCCGCATCGGCACTGTCTTCCGCATCGGCACTGTCTTCCGCATCGGCACTGTCTTCCGCATCGGAATTGTCTTCCGCATCGGAATTGTCGTTCACCGGTTCGGCACTGTCGCTGTCGGCGGTTTCCGAATCAGGCGTTTCCGAGTCACTGTCGGCGGGTTCCTCCGCCGGTGTGTCGGCATCATTCTCTTCCGAGGTGGACTCCTCTTCCGAGGTGGGCTCCGGAGGCGCCGGTTCGGGCGGAACGGGTTCCGGTGGCACGGGATCGGCCGGTGGAATGGAACTCGGATCGCCAAGGTCCGGGAGCAGCGGGAGGCCATCCGGAGACGTCGGCACTTCACCTTCCGGGATGGGTGGGAACGTCATCTCGGGGTCGCCGAAGTCGGGAGGCAGCTGCAGGTCCGGGAAGTCGGGGAGATCACCCAGGCTGCGGGGCATTTCGGGCATTTGCGGTGACGGCGTGACATCTTCCTGGTCGGCCAGCCACGCATAGAAGGCTTGAATTCGGTTTTGCGTTAACCGCTCCGACCGAGTCTTGGCCATTTGACCAAGGGCCGTGTTCTCAGCCTGTTTGACGATTTCGTCGTAGGTTTCGCGGGCTCGCCGCAGTTCTCCCATCGTCTCGTAGGCCAGTGCGATGCCGAATTGTGCTCGTTGAGCCAAAAAGGGCTGGCGACGTGCCAAGGTCAGAACTTCCTCGAAACCGGCGATGGCATCCTGGAGTAGCTTTTCGGCTTCGGCCCGATTCTCGTAAATCAGCTGAGTTCCCTGTTGGAGATCTATGTCGGCCTTGGACTGCAGCGCCCAGACGCCGGCGGCCACATCGCCGTGGACCACGGAGACGTCCTCCATGGCTCGCCGCCGGTCCATGGACGTGCTGGCCAGAAGAAACTCATCCCAAGCCATGGCGAGCCGGGAAGCTTGTTGTTGAGCGATAAAGCTATTCGCGCCGATCGCCACCAAGACGATCAGGACAAAGGCTGCCACCCACTTCAGGTGCGGCTGAACCCACCTGAGCACTTTCTCCAAGTGGCCGGCCAGCTCGTTCTTTTCCAGTTCGTGACGTCGTTCCCGGTTCATGGCTCCGTCCCGCTCAAGCTCGACCCCCTCAACATCAGACGTTCCGTCGGAGGCCGGCCTGCAATTTCATGGGGAGTGGGTGTAAATAGCGAATTTGCTTTGGGTGCCGGGAGACGGCCCACGGGCCTGTTCGCCCGCTGCCCGGCCTCCCAAGGGCACCAAGCCGTAACTATAGAGTGGACTTGCAAATAACGTCAAGTGCTCCCTCATGGCAACGAGTCGCAAGCGTCCCCCCGACGGCCTGAACTTTTGCCTCTTGGGCGGCTGGCGAATCCGGGAAGTCCGCTTTACCATGCACCAGACCATGCTGAACGAACTCAATCCCGCTCAACGCCAAGCCGTCTCCACTCGCCAAGGCCCCCTGCTGGTCCTCGCCGGCGCTGGGACCGGGAAGACTCGCGTCGTCACCGTCCGAATTGCGGAGCTGATTCGCCATGGGACGTCCCCCAATCGGATCCTGGCGGTCACCTTCACGAACAAGGCGGCCAAGGAGATGCAGCAGCGGATTCGTGCCGAATTAGGACGGGGGGCCAAGGATCGGAAACCGGTGGCGGGGACGTTTCACTCCCACTGCGTTCAAATCTTGCGACGACACATTCGCCGGCTAGGCTATCCCGAGAATTTCGCCATCTACGACGCGGGCGACCAGGAAAGCGTCGCTCGTGCCGTATTGCGGGAGATCAAGATACCGACCGACAGCCTGCGTCCCTCCGAACTGGTCAGCATGATCAGCGGTTGGAAATCCCGCTCCTTGAGTCCTCGACAAGCAGCCCAGATGGCCGAGTCCGATAAGCAGCATATCGGCGCCGTGGGCTACCGGCGCTATCAACAAGCCGTTCGAACCGCCGGCGCGGTCGACTTTGACGACCTCCTCCTCTGCACGCTCGAGCTGTTTGACAAGTTCCCCGATGTTCGTGCCGTGGAGGCAGGCCGATTCGACCACCTGCTGATCGATGAATACCAGGATACCAACACCGCCCAATATCGGATTGTCAAGGCATTGGCCCAAGACCACCGCAACCTCTGCGTGGTGGGAGACGACGACCAATCCATTTATGGATTCCGGGGGGCCGAAGTGGAACATATCCTGCGTTTTACCCAGGATTGGCCCGACGCCGTGGTGGTCCGACTGGAGGAGAATTATCGCTGCACGGCGGAGATTCTGAACTTCGCCAATCAATTGATCGGTTTCAACCCGCACCGGCACGGGAAGATCTTGCGGGCAAGTCGCCCGGCGGGCCCCCGCCCCCGAATCGAACAGTTCCCGAACGAAGAGGCGGAAGCCAAGGGGGTGATCGGCGATATCCGCCGCTGGCTGCAACGCCCCGGAATGTCACCACGCGACTTCGCCATTTTGTTTCGGACCAACGAGCAGACTCGTCCCTTCGAATCCGAACTTCGCAAGGCGAACATCCCCTACGTGCTGATCGGCGGGATGTCGTTCTTCGACCGCCGGGAAGTTCGCGACGTGATGGCCTACTTGAAGTTGTTGGTGGCTCCTCAGGATGAGGTCTCCCTGCTGCGCGTCCTCAATACGCCCCCCCGCGGAATCGGTCAGAAATCGATCGAGCAGATGATGAAGGCCGCGGTGCAACGAGGCTGTTCCGCATGGGAGATCCTGCAGCGTCCCCAAGACATTCCAGAAATTCCCCCCTCCGCGCGAGGAGCGCTCGGCAAGTTTGCGGAACAGATTCGACAATTTCAGCAGCGGCATCGGCAGGTCTCGCCGGGAAAACAGCACCTGCTGGCCGCTGAATGGCTGAGACATGTCAATTATGAAAGCGAACTGCAGCGCCACTATCCGGACGAGGCCGAGCGGCAAAGTCGCTGGGGGAATGTGGAACAAGTGATCAACGCGCTGGCCCAATACGAACAAGAGGAAAAGTCCGCCTCGCTGATCGACTTTCTACACGAACTGGCGATCAACACCAGGGATTTTGACACGGACAAAGAACGGGAATTGAAGCGGGACGCCGTCATGCTTCTTACCTATCACAGCGCCAAGGGACTGGAGTTTCCCCACGTCTATATGGTGGGCATGGAAGAGGGCATCCTGCCACATGCCCGAAGTATCAAGGATGGGGACCGAGCCATCGAGGAAGAACGCCGCCTCTGTTATGTCGGGATAACTCGAGCCCAAGAGATGCTCGTCCTCACCCTCCCGCTCAGCCGCATGAAGTGGGGGAAGGCTCGAGATACGCAGCCCAGTCGCTTCCTCTATGAAATGACCGGAATGGCCGATCGAGCGCCGACGTCCTCCCGCTCTCGACGCTCGAAAACCAGTCGCTAATCCCCTTGCTCCCCACGCTCCCCATAGTCCCCGTGCTCCCCGTCCATGTCCCACTGCACCTCTCCGGCAAAACAGGTCCGTGGTCCTGTCGCCGTGGCCAGTGTGAGCCCTCCCCGCGAATCAATCCCCTGACAGATTCCCGATAGCAAGCGTTCCCCCGTCCGGATTCGAATCGATCTTCCCGTCAAGAAACAGTATCGAGGCCATCGCTCAAGCAGCGGATAGCGCGAGGCGGCGAGGTCCCGATAGTGGCGACCGAGGGAACTGAGCACCGACCACAAGACCTTCCGCGGCGGAAGTTCCCGCCCGAGGAGTTCCACGAGCGAAATCGCCTGTTGAGCTACCTCGCTGGGTGGTAACTGCTGGAAAGCCCCGGTATCCGAAAAAGTGGTTTCCGGAAGAGTAGTGTCAGGGAAAGTGGGGGCAGGGGAGGTCGGAGCGGACGGGGTTGAAGAGGTAAGCTCGGTGTCGATGCCACCGGATGGCGACTGGGGTTGTGGTAGGTAGCCCACGCCGAGGTCCCCAACGCGATTGTTCAGATTGATGCCGAAGCCGACCACGAAGCGGAGCGATTCACCGCGCACGGTCTCGATGAGAATTCCACCAAGCTTTCGGTCCGCCACGTACAAGTCATTGGGCCACTTGACGCGAATCGGAGAGGACGTCAGATACGGCTGCAGTGCCTCGGCCAGACCGATACCGGTGACCAGCGAGATGAGAGGCCACTCCTCGGGCGATGGCGAAAGTTGCTCGGAATCGAGAATCAACGAACAAGTGATGGCTCCCGCCGAGGACCACCAGCGATGCTCGCCTCGCCCTCGCCCTCGCGTTTGTCGAGCGGCTTGGATCAGGTAAGGGCAGGGGAGATCGACCGACTTCGCCAGTTCAAGGCCCAGGTCGTTGGTCGACTCCAGCTCCTCGTGAAACTCGAAACCCTTCAGCAAAGGATGGTCGCTGAGAGGAGCCTCGTCCCAGGAAGTCCGGGAAGTCGAGGACATCACGAGTGCCGCCGCACGACGAAGTCCGGCAACGACCGCAGCACTTCGGTGGCGACGTTTTCCGGAAGTCCCTCGACCGCTCGACTCGCCTCCTGGGCATAGCGCCGTGCCACGTCCATCGTATAGTCGATGGCCCCCTGCTGTTTGAGTTTTTCCAGCAGTCGGGCTCGAAGTTCGGGCGAGGAATCCTGGAGAGAGTTCGTCAGCGACTCCCGTTCGGACGGCTCCAGTTGACTCAAGAGGTGAATCAGGGGAAGGGTGGGGATCCGTTGATCGAGATCCGTCCCCAGCGACTTCCCCGTCATCCGCTCGTCTCCAACCAAGTCCAGCAGATCATCGGCGATCTGAAAGGCGATTCCCAGGGATCGACCGTAATGGGCCATCCGCCGAGAGACCTCGGCTGGAGCGCCGGCATAGTGAGCCCCCAGTTCGCAACTGCAAGCGCAAAGTTCAGCCGTCTTGGCCGAGATGATCTCCAGATATTGGCTCTCAGTTAGGCTGAAATCACCGCAGCTCCCCTTCTGCCGCAGTTCCCCTTCGCAAACCAAATTGGTGGCGCGGCCGATCACTTGGCAGGCAAAGGTCGAATCAAGCGTGCTGGCCAAATAGAAGGCATGAGTGAAGAGATAGTCACCCAGCAGTACGCTGGCGTGATTGTCCCAGCGGGCGTTTACGGTGGCGAGGTGGCGGCGAGTCTCGGCGCGATCCAAGACATCGTCATGCACCAGCGTCGCCGTGTGGATCATTTCGACCACGGCCCCCAGAAGCAGGTGGTCCCGCCGCAGTTGGCCGCAGGCCTGTGCGGTGAGCAGGACCAGCGCGGGACGCAGACGCTTGCCACCAAGCAGGCAGCCATAACGGACCAGTTCGTCCACGTAGGGGTCGTCGCTTCGCAGCTCCTTCCTCAGGATCTGCTCCACCTCGGCCAGCGAATCCGCAATCGGCGCGTAGAGTTGCAAGAGCCGGTCACTTTCGGTCGAGCGTAATCCTGTCGCGGTATTCACGGATGCGATCCCTCCAAATGGGATGAACTTGTCAGACTATGTCCGAAGGCCTGCGGGGGGAGCTGATGTCGTGGGGGTTGCCAAGGCAACACGGGCGGAGCGTCAATTAGGGAAATCAGGCAATTCAGGGAAGCGACCCCCTCCTGGATGTGGAGTCCAGGAGGAATGGTCGCTATCGATGCAAATTCAGTTGTTGGCGTGGTCGTCTAGCTGGTGGGAAACGGAAATAGGGGGAGTCAGGATTCGGGAGGCGACTTGGGTGGCTTGCCGGAACGCTGGTAAAGCCCCGATTTCCCCCCCTCTTTCTCCTCCAGCACAATCTGCTCGATGGCCATGCTGCGGTCGAGTCCTTTGCACATGTCATAAATCGTCAGTGCCGTGACCGAGGCGGCGGTCATGGCCTCCATCTCGACCCCCGTCTTCGCCGCCACCCTGGTTTCCACTTCGATTCGAACCGACGACTCGTCCGGAAACGAGAAGTCAATCGTGACGGAATCGAGGGGGAGGGGGTGGCAGAGGGGGATGAGATCGGCGGTCCGCTTCGAGGCCATGATGCCGGCAAGTCGAGCCACCTCGAGCACATCGCCCTTCGCCGCGGTCCGGTCCTGAATGGTGGACAACGTGCTGGAAGCCATCCGCACCAGGGCCGAGGCTTTCGCTCGGCGTGGAGTGCTGGGCTTCGAGCCGACATCGACCATCCGGCTGGCACCTTGGTCGTCAAAATGGCACAAGCTATTCACCGTAACGACTGCTCCAATGCAACAGGGGACGAGTGTGGATTCCGGGCGGGGGTTGGTGTGCACTCTGGATGAGGGGGGCATTTGGAGGTTGGTTCCACCAGACCAACCGGCCCCCAATCGGTGGTGGCACATCCCAGGTGTGCCTTATTGTAGAGTGCTTCCGAAGGGCGTCGAGGGGCATTTGAGAGAGATGAGCGAGCGGGGCAGTGGGAGGAGAAAGCGAAGGCTCCGTCCGAGGGAGGCTGCTCGTTGGCTCGATGGCTCATTGACTCGCCAGCTTGACACTGGGAAACCGCCGCGGCTGGGCGAGGGCCAAGAAATAAAACAATCCGCCCTGAGGGGTCACTCAGGGCGGATTGCGGTAGGCGGCGAGGGCGAAGTGAGGAGGGTTCGTGGTTACACGAGTTCCTTCTTCGCGCCGATTAGCGTGCGAAGTCGTTCGGCCAGCAAGCGGGCGTCGAACGGCTTCTTAAACGTCTCGTTGATGC
>JBJHCD010000148.1:0-9382 GCA_050485845.1 Pirellulaceae bacterium
CAGGGATTGGTATGCCGAGCCACGTGGGGAGGGAGTGAATCCGGAGGGGAGCGACCGGGGATTCCGCGATGATCCGGGCGATATGGCCCGGACACCGAACCTCAGTCAGGGCCGCTATACTTGGTGGCAGGCATCTCCAGGTCAGTTGGTGGCGGCCTACCGACCGAATCGCGAGGGAAAGCATGCCATTTGGGTCTCCTGGGGTGGTGGTTGGACCACGCATGTCGAGGAGGCGGAGTATCTTCTCGATTTGGACGGTGATCCAGAGACCGAGGACGACCAGATCTTATTGGCTCGAGTCAATCAGCAGCGGTTCGCCGATGGCTCGGTTCCCCCCGACTCGACGCCCCTCTGGAGCGGCTTGCTTTATGTGGGCGTTCATCCGCTCTCGCGTCATTCGCGCATTCTCCTCCGAAATGGAAATCAGGACGGGGTCGTCACCGCGGATGTGGTGGCGGTGCAGCAAGTGGACTCCCCTACCGACCCACAGTGGTCCGAACCAAACGGCGCCGCACCACTCCCGACGCTCCGCCCGCCGATTTCCTCCACTTTGAACGTGGAAGCGTTTCCCGCGACGAATGCCCGATGGGTTCGAATGCGGATCTTGGCGGCCGATGGCTCGGAACCCTGCCTGGATGAACTGGAGATCTATGGTTCCGAGCAGTCGGCTCGCAACCTGATACTGGACGGGCAAGGAGCCGTTCCCCGTTCATCGGGCGATTACGCCGGCAATCCGAAACACCGCCTGGAACATCTGATCGATGGCCGGCATGGGAATTCGTACAGCTGGATTTCCGACCAGACCGATCGGGGTTGGGTGCAAGTGGAATTCTCCGAGGAACAGGAGGTGGGACGCATCGAGTGGGGGCGGGACCGGTTGGGTGAGTTTCGTGATCGAACGGCGACGCGTTATGAGTTGGAGGTGGCCACCGAGCCGGATGACTGGCAGGTTGTTGCCAGCTCCCAGCAGCGATTCCCACCGCTCGTGGGTGACGACCTCCCAATCTATGCCCAGTTCACGGCCGGTACGCCGGAAGAACAAGAGGAATTGGCCGAGGGACTGCGGGATCGGGCCGAACTGCAGCGGCGATTGGACGAGTTACAAGAGCCTGGCCCCGTGGCGTATATCGGTCAGTTGGAAGAGCCTCAGCCGACACATCGGCTGTATCGAGGTGATCCGCTGCAACCGCGCGAGGAGGTGGCGCCCGGCGCGCTGAGCGTTCTGGGAAGCCTCGACCTGTCAAGTGAGACGCCGGAGGCGTCTCGTCGAGCGGCGTTGGCTCGCTGGTTGACCTCGGCGGACAATCCTCTTCCGGCGCGAGTCATGGCAAATCGACTTTGGCATTACCACTTCGGTCAGGGATTGGTCGCCACGCCCAGTGACTTCGGCGGCAACGGCGTCCCTCCCTCGCACCCCGAACTGTTGGACTGGCTGGCCGTCGAGTTGCGGGAGAGTGGCTGGTCGCTCAAGCATCTGCACCGACTGATTTTGACGTCCAGCACGTACCGGCAGTCATCCGCGCCTCACGAGGCGGGCTTGAGCCGGGACGCGGAGGGACGTCTGCTGTGGCGGTTCCCCCCGAGGCGTCTGGAGGCAGAGGCGATCCGTGACAATTTGCTGTTGGTGGCCGGAGCGCTCGACCACGAGATGTTCGGTCCGGGGTTTGACGCGTTCGAGCCGAATACGAACTATGTTCGCGTTTACATCCCTCGCGAGACGATGGGCCCTGACACTTGGCGACGCATGGTCTATATGACCAAGGTCCGCATGGAGCAAGACGCGGTATTCGGCGCGTTCGATTGCCCGGACGCCGGGCAGGCAACTCCAAGTCGAGGCCGTTCGACCACCGCGATTCAAGCGTTGAATCTCCTGAATAGCCCTTTCGTGATTTCAATGGCCGAAAAACTGGCGGAACGAGTTTCCGGGCAGGAGGAGAATGGAGATCGTTCCTCGGTTGCCCCGGCCGACCCGACAGCCCCGGCCGACCCGACAGCCCCGGCCGACCCGACAGCCCCGGACAATTCGGATAGGGCCACCGAGCGGAATGAGGCCGATCGGCGGATTGTACGCTTGTTCGAATTGGTATTGGGACGCTCGCCGGACAAGGAAGAATTAGCGGATGCCCGCGACCTTCAGAAGGAACATGGATTGGTCGCCGTTTGTCGAGCCGTTCTGAACAGTAACGAGTTTTTGACTTTGCCGTAGTTTCCTTGCCGGCGTGGGATGGCACTTCAGGGTGCAGCGCGTGACTTCCGTGATCCCATGATCCACTGCCATGTGCCCCGGAATTTGAAAGCGTGAGCCACATGACCAAGACATCCCCTCTTTCCGTTCCGGGCCGCCATTTGTTGGACCGCCGACACTTTCTGGGCCGGTCGGCCTCCGCCCTGGGGAGCATGGCGCTGGTCGATCTATTGCACCGAGATGGCCTCTTGGGGCGGGGACCCGACATCGATGCCGCTCGTCCACATGCGGCCCGGGCCCCGCACTTTCCCGCAGCGGCGAAGAACGTCCTGGTGATCTTTGCATCCGGCGCTTGCAGCCAATTGGATACCTGGGACTACAAGCCCGAATTGATACGCCGTCATGGCGAGCCGTTACCGGGTGGTGACCAGTTGGTGACCTTTCAAGGTGAGCAGGGGGCACTGACTCGCAGCCCCTACCACTTTCGTCCACGCGGCGAGTGCGGCAAATGGACTTCCGACCTCTTGCCGCGACTGGGGGAATGCGTCGACGAGTTTTGCTTTCTGCATTCACTGACGACCAAGACGAACACGCATGGCCCCGGGGAAAATGCGATGTCGACCGGATTCACCTTGGATGGTTTTCCCAGCATGGGAGCCTGGTCGACCTACGCTTTGGGTTCGGAGTCCGAAGAACTGCCGGCGTTCGTCGCGATCCCGGATCCTCGAGGCGTGCCGCAGTCGAGCCTCAATAATTGGGGAGCGGGATTTCTCCCCGCCACGTTTCAAGGGACATCCCTCAGTGCCTCGCAGCCGATTCGTCACTTGCAAACTCCCGCTGGAATCTCCCCATCCGCGGACCGGGCAACTCGGGATTTTCTCCAGCGTCTGAACGCTCGGCATTTGGAAAGATTTCCAGGCGATTCCGAGTTGTCCGCGAGGATCGCCAGTTACGAGCTTGCCGCTCGAATGCAGCAGAGCGTTCCGGAAGTTCTGCGACTGGAAGAGGAACCGGAGCATATTCTGCGTCTCTATGGCGCGGATGATTCCGAGAATTCCACCAAGGCAGCCTTTGCTCGGAACTGCATTCTGGCTCGACGCCTGCTCGAACGAGGTGTTCGCTTTGTGCAGCTATTCAATGGGGCCTACGCGATGGGGGAAGGCGTCGGGAATTGGGATGGGCACAAGATGCTGAAGGAGCAATACGATGTCCATGGTCCCATCATGGATCAACCCGCGGCCGGACTGATTCAGGATCTGAAGCAGCGAGGCATGTTGAACGAGACTCTGGTTGTGTGGTGCACCGAGTTTGGGCGGATGCCGACCTTTCAGAAAGGAGCCTCGGGGCGGGATCACAACCCCGACGCGTTCACGGTTTGGATGAGTGGTGCGGGAGTGAAAGCCCCTTTTAGTTTTGGAGAGACCGACGAATTCGGGCACAAGGCGGTGGACAAGGTCCTGACGATCCATGACCTGCACGCCACGATCCTGCACCTTCTGGGGCTGAATCACGAAAGACTGACCTACTACCACAACGGCATTGAACGGCGGCTCACGGACGTGCATGGACATGTTGTCCATGACATCCTGAAGTCGAGTTCCTGAGAGAACTCGGGCGTGGCCGTTGCCCCATGGCCCGCAGGCGGTCCAACTTGCGGCGACTTCATCTTCGACGCCGCCGACGCCGGCTCAGTCTCGCTCGGCACGCTGCTCGACAATCCGTTCGCTGAGAGGCTGCCCGCTCGCCGAACCGGAGTGGGTGCGCCGAGGAGAGGCGAGCGTGGAGAGATCATGAAACGGAGTGGCATCTCCCGTGCGTCTCCCTTTCTTGAGCGTCGCGGCGTTCTCTCGCATGGCGCGAATGACCACGCCCCACATGGCCAAAATCACCAGTATCACCACGGATAGGGCCAAAAAGCCTTCCCGTAACAAGCGTTGTCCGAGGCTGTGCACGGGGGCGATGGCGGTCAAATAGTCCTCTTGGACGATCACCTTCAGTCCCGCGTCGACGACTTCCAATTTTCCGGATCGTCCATCGTGGACATCCAGTTTCACCGGGACCATGGCGGCAATCCAGCGACGCCGGTAGTCCTCTCCCAGCGGATCCTCTCCCAGTGGATCCTGGTAGCTGGTGGTCCCTCCCTCTTGAAAGTCTCCCAATTCCACTCGGCGGGCACTGAAGCTCTCCGGCAGTCGAGGTCGTTCGGCCCGCACCTCGTCGAACAGGGGGTGCTGGAGAATCATTCCCTCGCGTCCCCCTTGTCTTCCATCAATCAAGACGGCGAAGAAGCCCTGCGAACTGTCGTCGAATCGCATGAAGACGCCGATATCCACGGTCACCGCAATGACGCCGACGAACTCGGCGTGATGATAAACGGGAGCCGAAACGGCTACCTTCCAAAGATTCGTCGCCTTGCTTTGAAACGGCGCGGACAAATGGACACGCGTTAAATGACGGTCCGGTTCAGGCAGGGGATAACTGACCCTGGTTCGCCCTCCTTCGTGAGTGCGAATGACCAGATCATCCGGTTCGCCATGGAAATAGGTCCGCCAACTGTAATTCTGTCCCACCGTGTTCGCGGCACTGTCGTCTTCGAAAGCCGCGGCGATTTGCGTTCCCTGGGCATCGGTGATGAACCAACTCGACGCGTTGTCAATTCGATTCTCGTCCAGCAAGGCGTCCATGTAGTTCTGCAAGGATTCACGGTCGGGATGAGTCAACAAAAGGTCGCGGGACTCGAGCGGTTCAAAGTTCTTGTTGGGATCGCGCAGTAAGCCCAATAGCTGTTCCAAGTCGGAGCCGGGACGTTGCGCTTGCCAGACCATCTGCTGAAATTGGGGCTCGGCCGCCACCTGCTCGACCGCTCGAAAATATCGCTGGATCTCCTCCGCCGTTTTTCCCGCCACCGCCTTGGCCGCGAAAAAGTTCTTCTCCTGGGCTCGGCCGGTCAAGGCCGCGTCGGACGCTCGAGTTGCCCGGTGGTATCCTCGCAGTCCGAAAAGGGACATGATCAGCAGCAGAATCAAAGGGCCGGCGAATCCCAGCATCACCAAGGGACGGCGCGTCCGCTGTCGGTCTCGGATCGCCAAGGCATCCAACACGGCCTGGACATTGTCGAAGCGGTCATCGGGATGAACAGCCAAACACTTGGAGATGATGTCCGCCAACTGCCGGTCCATTCCTGGTAGTTTTCGGTGTTGTTGCGGGGGCGGAGCATCGCGAATGATTCGGCGGTACCGAGTCAGCCGTTCCGGGAGGTTCTCCGCCTCCTCAATCTCTGTCACATGTTTCTCGGAACGATACGGAGGTGCACCGGTCAGCGCGCAGTACAACATGGAGCCGAGGGCATAGACGTCCCAGCGAGCGTCGGGAACCGCCTTGAGATCCGCTTGTTCCGGAGCCATGTAGAACAAGGTCCCGAGCGATGGAGCCTGCTCGTGAGTCAGCCGTGACTGGCCAAAATCGGCCAAGCGGGGGCGGTTATCCTGATCCAGCAACACATTGGCGGGCTTCAAATCGCAGTGCAGGACACCTCGGCCATGGGCACGCAACAAGCCGGTTGCCACTTCGCGAAATAAATCGACCGCGTCATGGACTTCCATCGGTCCATTGTCCGTCAGCCACTGGTCCAGCGACCCCTGTTCGACGAACTCCATCACGTAATAGGGTGGCTCGGCATCCCAGCCGACATCAAGCAATTGGACGACGTAACGATCCGCGGACAGAAAAACCAACTTCTCCACTTCGCGGGAGAGCAGCGACCAATCCACTCCGCCGCGATGCGTGTAAAACTTGATCGCCACTCGACGACTCGTCTTCAAGTCCGTGGCAACCCATACCTCGCCATAAGCCCCCGACCCCAGAAATCGCTCAATCTCATACCCGTCGACTTCGGTCGGGGGGCGAGTCCGCTGGAGGCTCAGCTCCTGCGCCTGATGACGGTCCTCCTGAGACTGATGTTGAGTCGGTTCGGCAGGCATGTTCCGCTGGTGTGGCCCCGATAGCGTCGGGAGAGGGGAATTCGTGAGGTCTCTAGTTGCCATCCTAGCACATTCTTCCGATTTGCGGAGGTTCAGACCATTGGGGGAGGGTTCTCGTCAAGCATTACGAGCACCGAACAGCTCGGGTTCGGAGTATAAGTGGCCGACCGGGAGAGGCGTCAAGCCCGATCCTGTTGGTCTGTCGGGGGACTGGCCGGGGGGAGCCGAGCCCCAATGGGAGTTCGCGGTCGAGAATCTTACTAGGGGGTATAGGGGGTGAGTGGGGCCCAGGGCGACCTTGGGGCGGCGTTGTGGCGCGAGAGGCCGTCTTCGGGGAACGGCGAGGAGGAGTCGGGGGGAGCGGGCCTCGTTGACAACCGAGCGGATCGGCACCGCGGATTCTCCTCGGTGGTTTGGGAGCCCTGACCTACCTGTACGCCTGTTTGACGCCGACAATTGGGCCGGTTATGGTGATCAGTGCGGTGGCGCGCCCGCGAGCCGACTCGCGAGCCAGGCGTCTCATCCCGCGGCGAGAATTCCCATCCGGCCCGGTCGGCTCGCCCGCGAGCCAATGGATCTCGGAGCGAGCGACGGCTTGGCGTCCGGGCAGCTGCGGGAAGCTGCGGGGGGGCCGCGCGAAGCCCCCAGACTTTTAGAGCGTCGCCCGTCGCTTGGGAGCATTGTTTTCACACGCGACCGGCGGTTCATCTCCATTCACACCCGAAGGCGGTACGTACCCATGCGTTGGATTTTTCCTGGATTGCTCGGGCTCCTCTTGGCCCTCACCACGGCTCATCAAGAGAATTGCCGAGCGGATACGGAAGAAACGACTCGAAAAGTCGTCTTTGTCGCCGGGCGGCAAAGTCACGGCTATGGGGCTCATGAACATTACGCCGGTAGCCGTCTGCTGGCCGAGTCTCTGCAGCGAAACATGCCCGGTTATGAAGTTGTCGTCCACCGCAATGGCTGGCCGGAAGAACCAGACTTCTTGGAAGGGGCGGATGCCCTGGTGATCTACAGCGACGGCGGGGGAGGCCACCCGATCATTCCCCATCTGGATCAAGTCCAGCCGCACATCGACCGGGGAATGGGGTTGGCTTGTATTCACTATGCCGTGGAGATTCCCAAGGGTGAGCCGGGCGACCGCTTCGTCCAGTGGTTGGGAGGATATTTCGAAACCCATTGGTCCGTGAATCCCCACTGGGTCGCCAAGTTCGAAAACCTCCCCGACCACCCGATTACGCGGGGGGTCGAGCCGTTTGAGATCGACGACGAGTGGTACTACCACATGCGGTTTCGAGACAACATGGAGGGCGTCACCCCCATCCTGACCGCCATTCCTCCCGAGAGCACTCTCAGCCGTCCCGACGGTCCCCATAGCGGGAACCCCCATGTGCGAGCCAAGGCGGGCCAGCCACAACATGTTGCCTGGGCCACCGAGAGGGAAGATGGGGGACGAGGCTTCGGGTTCACGGGGGGGCATCATCACTGGAACTGGGGCGACCCCAATTTCCGCAGGCTGGTCTTGAATGCCATCGTCTGGACGGCCAAGGGGGAAGTCCCGGAAGGAGGCGTCTCGGATCAGCCTCTGAGCATCTCCGATCTCGAAGAGAACCAGGACTTTCGACCTCCGGAGAATTTCAATCGCGAGGCAATCCAGCGGAGGCTCAACCTCCCCTCGGGCGAAGAGCAGACTCGACGCGGTCGCCGTCAACGGCGAAACGTTCGCCCGACCTACCAAAGCGACATCGTGTCGCGGCAGACACCAGGCCATGCGGTCAAGGTGGATGTCGATATTCGAGGCGCGACGGAATTGCACTTGGTGGTGAACGATGCCGGCGATGGGTTCAGTTGCGACTGGGCGGACTGGGCCGAACCGCGATTGGTCGGGCCCGAAGGAGAACTGCGGTTGACCGAACTCCCTTGGACCACCGCTCGGACCGACTGGGGAGAGGTGCGAATCAATCGGAATGTCGAAGGGGGACCGCTTCGCATCGCTGGAGAGTCGGTGGAATATGGAATTGGGACGCATGCCAATTCCGTGATCAGCTATCGACTTCCCCCTGGTTACCACCGTTTTCTCGCTCGAGCCGGCTTGGATAACGGGGGAACGGACCAAGGGGGCGGATCGACCGTCCAGTTTCAAGTCTATACGCAGGCGCTTCCTCGATTGTCGGCGGGGCGTGCCGGCGGGAGCCGGGATCCCGAGTTGGCGGTCGATTCGCTCGACGTCGCCGAGGGACTCGAAGCCACGTTGTTTGCCTCCGAACCGGAGATCGTCAGCCTGACCAATCTCGACATCGACCATCGGGGGCGAGTTTGGGTGTGTGAGGTCAAGAATTATCGGCGCCACGCGGGAACTCGTCCCGAAGGGGATCGCATTCTCATCTTGGAGGACACCACGGGGGACGGCATCGCCGACAAGACCAAGGTCTTCTATCAGGGGCCCGACGTCGACTCGGCCATGGGGATCTGCGTCCTGGGAAACAAGGTCATCGTCTCCGCTTCCCCCAACATCCTGATCTTCACCGATGAGAATGGGGACGACCGGCCTGATCGCAAGGAAATCCTCTTCAGCCAGACAGGGCAACCCCAGCACGACCACTCCGCCCATTCGTTTGTCTTCGGACCGGACGGCTATCTCTACTGGAACTTCGGCAATACCGGCCAAAAGGTCTGCGATCCGGATGGCAATGTCATTGTCGATCTGGCGGGAAACGAAGTGATTGACAACGGCAAACCTTATTTCGGCGGCATGCCTTTTCGCTGCCGATTGGATGGAAGTCGTTTTGAAGTTCTCGGACACAACTTTCGCAACAACTACGAAGTGGCCGTTGATTCCTTTGGAACCTTGTGGCAAAGCGATAACGACGACGATGGTCACCGAGGGGTCCGGATTAATTACGTCATGGAGTATGGAAACTACGGATACCGGGACGAAATGACCGGGGCCGGTTGGCAAACACCGAGAACGAACATGGAGCCCGATGTTCCTTCCCGGCATTGGTATCAAAACGACCCGGGGGTTATCCCGAATCTGTTGCAGACAGGCGCGGGATCACCCACCGGCATCGCTATTTATGAGGGGCGTCTGCTTCCCGAAGTTTTTTGGGATCAAATGATTCACTGTGACGCGGGCCCTAATGTCGTTCGAGCCTATCCGGTCCAACGTGACGGGGCAGGATACGAAGCGGAAATCGTGGACTTGGTCCATGGG
>JBJHCD010000149.1:0-9378 GCA_050485845.1 Pirellulaceae bacterium
TTGTCCTGGTTCAAGGATTCGATAATCCAGTCCCGCCAGCGCCACAGGTGTCGGTGGCTGCCACGCAATTCATTCTTATAACCATCCCAATCGCTGTAGCGCCAAACATCCATCCAATGTCGAGCCCAGCGTTCGGCGTGAGCGGGACTATCGAGCAGTCGGTCCACCAATCGCTCATAGGCGTCCGCTGAATCGTCGGTCAGAAAGTCCTGAATCGTTTCGATGGACGGCGGCAAACCCGTCAAGTCGAAATGAACTCGGCGTAGAAGCGTCCGTCGATCGGCCAAGGGAACGGTCTGCAGTTCCAGTTCAGCATGTTCCGCCGCCAGAAATCGGTCAATCGGGTTTTCCGAACCGGCCAAGGTTCCCTGGGAGGGAATGGGGGGGAGCACCGGCTTGCTTGGCGGCACGAAGGCCCAGTGCCGTAGGGGGTCGAGCGGTTCGGGTTCGTTGAGTGGGAACTCCGCGCCGCCGTCGATCCATTTTCCGAGGATTGCGATCTCCTCCTCCCGCATGGGACTGCTCTCTTGGGGCATGCGAAGATCGGGAATGTCGCTGATCAGCCGTTGAAACAGCTCGCTCGATTCCTTGTCACCCGGGACGACCACCGGCCCGCTCCATCCTCCCTCCAAGATGAACCGCCCCGTGTCCAGCCGAAGCCCGCCTTCTTGCTTCAAGCCGCCGTGACAGGGATGGCAGTAGTGCTTGAGAATCGGACGCACTTCATTTTCATAATCTTCCACGACGGCTGCTGGAGGCTCATCGGCGAAGAGCGTCGGTTGGATGGCACCGGCAAGGAAAACGAGGGAGCCCAGCCACGGGACCGAGGTCCGGGTGGAACATGTCCGGATAGCGGTGAGCGGAAAGCGGATGGCAGTTAGCAACCAGGGGACGGAAGTCCGGGTGGAACATGACCTCATGGTGGCGCGGCAAAGGCTTCGACCGACAGCTGGTAAAGAAGCTTGACTTGGTGGACTCGGTTCAGTCGTTTGAGTCGGCATGGGGCGGGGAAAAGCGGACATCACCTCGGGCTCACTTTGGATGGGGATCGGCTTGGAATTGGCAACTGCGCCTCGAGGGCTTCGACCGCTGCCGTCCTCCCGACTTCTATTTCGCTTGCCGACCAGACGGCATGATTGTCAACAATCGAATGTTAACAAACGGTGGCCGAGCCGTCAAACGCCCGAGCGACCCGGTGGCTGGACCACCGCGAAACGCCCCCCAGCTCGATTTTGATGAAAGTCGAATGTTGACAATCTGTACGTTGACTGTTATTCTGAGCGCGGGCTGGATGAGAAACGTTGAATAGCCCTTTGCGGTCGTCACCGATCCCTCCGGCTGGGAAACGACCCCTCACGGCTTGGAGCAACGGAACTCGGCCCGGAAGAATTACTGGCCCAGCAAGGGCTGTCCCCGAGGTCAAAGCCGCGAGGATCCCGCCCGACGTTCCCCAACTGCGTCACCGCGCGAAATGCCATTCATCCCCCCCCCAAAAAAAAACTCAACCGCGCCTACTTACCTGAGACTTACCTGAGTCGTTGACGTCGTTTGTCATCAATCATTCAAGCCGAGAGGAGATTCGCAATGGACCTAGCTCCAGCCATCTGGAGGCATGCATGTCGGTGGAGAAAGTGGAGCCTCGTCGGTGTCGGACTGGGGCTGCTCGGGCTCGCTGGTTGCGGATCATCCAACCATCCGGTTAGCGGCACCGTCCAACTCAGCTCGGGTGAAACACTCTCCAACGGCACCATTACGCTTTATCCCGACATGGAGGGGGGCATTCCGAGCGACAAGTTGTTGTTCGGAAAGGTGGAAGCCGACGGAAAGTACACCATAGAGTTAGACGGAACTCGAGGCGCGCCTCCGGGAAAATACCGCGTCACCGTGTCGGCCGCGACCGAGGAGCGTCCACCGGGAGTTCCGGCGAATCCCTTGAACTACTATCCCCTGGTGGACGCGGTTTACCGAGAGCCCGACACCACGCCGCTGCGAATCGAAGTCGTCGCCAATCCCGAACCGACAGCTTATGACTTGGTGGTTTCGCCGGTTCCCTAGCGGCTTCCGATTCGTCTGAATCCAGCCGCGGGCCGCGGGGTTCAGCGAGGTCGCTCGACGGTCTTCACCTCGACTTTCTCTCGTTCTCGTGTTTTTTTGTCCCTCTCATGCCGTTCTCCCTTTCCTTTCTCCCTTTCTCCATTTCTCACTTCTTTCTTCTTTTCCTTCATGATTTCGAGGCGACTCATGCTTCCTTTGTCCCCTTCGTCCCGCCGGCAGGCATTTACTCTGGTCGAGCTGCTGGTTGTCATCGCCATTATCGGTGTCTTGGTGAGCCTACTCTTGCCTGCCGTTCAAGCTGCTCGAGAGGCCGCACGCCGCATGCAGTGCAACAACAACCTCAAGCAGATCGGACTGGCCGTCATCAACTACCACGACACATACCGGATGTTTCCCTTTTCGCAGGCCGGTGACTACAACGAGTTGTTTCCAGGATCCCTGGCGGCCTGGGGACCCGACTGGTCGGAAAACTCTCGCTCCTGGAGTTTCCTCTCCCGTATCCTGCCCTTCATCGAGCAGCAGAATCTCTATGACATGGGGGCCATTTCCACGGCCCATCTGATCCAGAGCCCGGCCGTGGGCCAAAGCATTCCGGGGTTTCTCTGCCCGAGTGATCCGGGTACCGGAGAAGGGAGCCGCTCGTTCCGCTCCCAATACATGTACCGAACCGCCCCGCCACAGCCCGTTGGGTTGAGCAACTACAAGGGTGTCATGGGAGACTCGATGTACGGGATCCGAGCCGTGTTTCCACCTCGGTTTCACAATTGGGCCGACGAAGATCCCTGGTGCTGCGGCAACGGAATCTTTACCGGAATGGGGTACTACAACCAGGTTCGCATGTCGTCGATACTCGATGGCACCAGCAACACGTTTCTCGTGGGCGAGGATGCTTGGTACAGCGCCCCCAACAGCCATATCGGTTACGGCTATAGCTGGGCACATGCCTACGACGTGTTGGCCACCGCCGCCGTGCGTCCGAATAATCGTCGGCTACCTCCATTGGACGTCAATGAATGGCAACAGCTCAATGGTTTCAAGAGCCGACATCCTGGAGGTGTCAGTTTCGCCCTGGCCGATGGATCCTGCCGATTCATTTCGGATAGCATCGACCTGTTCGTCTACCGAGGAATGGCGACCAAGGATGGGGGAGAAGTGGTGTCCGAGCCCTGAAGGCCCACAGCCGCTTGTCACCTCGAATCCGAATCAAGCGGCATGGAACCCCATAAGGGGATTTCGGATACAATGTCCGAAGAGCGTGGAGTTGGACAGTGTGCGTGTTGAGATATGTCGAGGTGAGTTGGCTGAAATCAGTGTGTCGGATGTTTCGGCCGAGTGGGATCAAGTTGCTTGTTGAATTTTTGGGGAGGAAGTAATCGTGATGCAGCGGTGGGGGATCCTGATTGTCGTGCTGGTGCTCCGTGCCGCTCCCTTGCAGGCGGAACAGAAGGCTTCAGACGGCCTGGATCGAGAACTTCCGGCTTTCTTTCAGGAGCACTGCGTCCAGTGCCATTCCGAGTCGCATGCGGAAGGAGACTTTCGCATTGATGACATTCCGCTGTCACTGGACGACCCTTCCTTCGGTCCTCGCTGGAGTCGGGCTCACGAGCGAGTCAATTCGGGAGAAATGCCGCCGCCGGATGAACCGCAACCCTCCGCGACGGAGCGGTACGAGGCCGTCGAGTGGATTGCGCATTCCCTGCTGGATTGGGATTCCGTGCAAGCCTCGAAGCAAGAGAGGGTCTCGTTCAAGCGGCTCACGCGTGGCGAATACGTCAATACGCTCGAGGACCTCCTCGGTTACCGCTATCACCCCACGGACCCCGGCGGACTTCCGGAAGATCCGACTTGGATGGGAATCGAGCGGATCGGAGGGGTGCTTTCATTGACGCCGAGTCACATCGAGCGATATCTCTCCGCCGCGGAAGGTGCCTTGAATGGCGTGGTCCCCTTGTCCGAGCCACCCAGGGCGTGGCGATGGCGATGGAGGGCGACGGACGTCATCAACTGGAGCGACTACCGGCATCGTCTGCGCATGAATCCCGACACCCCGAAGCATCGCCTGGTGATCGGCCCCGCGAATAATTGGAAGCATTATGTCGGAGGCCTTCATCAAGTCCGAATTCCACATTCGGGACAGTTCCGGATTCGAATCACCGGCAGTGGACTGCGTCCCGCCGGTGGCAGCGTGCCTCACGTGGTCCTGTACAACGCCACCATCGATCGCACTTTGCTGCAGCAGGATCTGGAAGCCCCGGAAGACGCTCCCACCACGATTGAAGCCACCGTATGGCTTCCCGAGGGACGCCATGACCTCGTGCTCCGCAATGAACTCCCTGGTCCCTCACCCTATGATCCCGATCAACGAGGGGGCTATGTCGATCTGTTCACCGACTTGCAAAGCGGGCGCTCGCCGTTTCTGGAAAAGGTGACGGACGAGCAGTTCCAACCTTACGTCCCGTTATTGATCTTGGATCGCGTGGAAATCGAATCGGTCACCGATCCTTGGCCTCCCCAGGGACAGCAGGGCATTTTTTCCATCGAGGGCCGACGAGATTCGGCCCACGCCTCCGCCATTCTCCAGGCCTTCGCCAATCGGGCTTTTCGCAGGGAAGTCCCTCCGGACCAATTGGAGCGTTTCGTTCGCATCCAACAGTCAGCTCGCGAGGAGGGCCTTTCCTTCGAAGAGAGCATTCGCGAATCGCTGCTGGCAATCCTCTGCTCACACCACTTCCTGTTCCTGGTCGAGGGTAACCAGGAGGATGCCGTCACCCAACTGGACGACTACGAACTGGCGTCGAGGCTGTCGTATTTTCTCTGGAGCACCATGCCGGATGACCGGCTCATGGAACAGGCGCGGCAGGGACGGTTGCGATCATCCGAAGTATTGGAGGCCGAGTTCCAGCGGATGATTGAGGATCCTCGCGCCAAGCGACTGGCGTTCGACTTCGGCCGGCAGTGGCTGCGATTGAATGACGTCGGAAAGTTTCCGCCGGACAAAGTCCTTTATCCCGAGTATGACGCGGGACTGCAGCGGAGCATGGTCCAAGAGTCTCAAGAATACCTGGCTCGAGTCATCAAGGAAAACCTGCCACTGCATGACTTGATCGCCTCGGATTGGAGCATGCTCAACAACCGCTTGGCGGACCACTACGGGGTGCCGGGAGTCGTGGACTCCCATTTCCGCCCCGTGAAACTGGAGCCTCGGCATCAGCGCGGGGGACTACTGACTCAGGCCTCCATTCTGACTTTGACCAGCGATGGATTCCGGCATCGCCCGGTGCATCGCGGCGTCTGGGTGTCGGAGGTCATCTTCGGGATTACTCCGCCACCTCCCCCTCCCAATGCGGGAACCCTGATGCCCGACACGGAAAACAACGAGAAACGGACGCTTCGCGAGCAGTTGGAATCTCATCGATCGGTGTCGAGCTGTGCGGCTTGTCATGCCAAGATTGATCCCTTGGGATTCGCTTTTGAAAACTATGACGCGATCGGACGTTGGCGGGAAAAGGCCGACAACGTCCCTTGCGACGCGAGCGGAACTCTGCCGGACGGGCGAACGTTCGCCGACTCGGTGGAATTCAAGCAATTGATCGTGGAGGATGTCGATCGATTCGCGGTGGCCTTCACCGAAACACTGGCTGGCTATGCGTTAAGACGCGGCCTGAGCTTCAGTGACAAGAGAGCCGTGGACGAGGTCGTGCGGAACGCGACGGAGGACGGTCTGCGGACTCAAGATCTGATTCGACATTTCGTCCTGAGTGACTTATTCCAAACCCGATGAACCGAAGTTCACCTGAGAGGCAGATCGCCATGGGCATGCAACCTTGGAAGATTTCCCGGCGTCATTTATTACGCGGAGCGGGAGCGGCCGTCGCTCTCCCCTGGCTCAACGCGATGGGGGCCTCGCTGGGAGCGGAAAATGCCGAGAAGCCGCGTCGAAGCGTCTTTGTCTATTTTCCAAATGGTGTCAACGTCGAGACATGGCGGATGGCGACGACGGGAAAAGACTATCAGTTGAGTGCTCCTCTTCGGTCACTCGAGCGTCATCGCGACAACTTCACCCCATTTTCCGGTTTACATCACCCTGGAGCCTTGAATCAGCAACATGTCTGTGCCGATTCCTGGTTGACCGCCGCCCCGCTCACCAACGGTAGCGGATCGGAGAAGTACAGAAACTCCATTTCCGTCGACCAGTTGATTGCGGAAAAAACCTCCGAGGAAACTCGGTTTCCATCCTTGGAACTCTCCATCTCGGCAGGGGTCGGCCAGCCCTACAACACCACCACCCTCGCCTATTCTCGCGATGGGGCTCCACTCCCGGCGGAGGACAATCCTCGAACCGTCTTCAATCGGCTGTTCGGCGTGGATTCATCCGGCATTGAGCAGCAGCGGGCGAATCTGCTTCGCCGCCGCAGCATTCTGGACTCGGTTCTCGAGAGCGCTCGAGATGTCAAACGTCGGGTGGGGGCCGAGGATGTTTCCAAGTTGGACGAATACCTTTCCTCGGTTCGCGACGTGGAAAAACGAGTGGAACGAATGGATCATTGGCTGGACGTGCCGAAACCGCAAGTCGACGGCGAACGTTTTCAGCGAAACGTGAACAAGGAGGAAGCGGGTGATTTCTACCGTACCATGTACGATCTGATGGTGCTGGCCCTGCGGTGCGACATGACGCGAGTCGTCACGTACGCCAGTGGCACGGAGGGGACGGGGTTGGCGATACCTGAAATCGGTATCAAGCAGACTCGCCATGAACTATCCCACCACAACGAGGTCGCGAACGTGAAGGAGACCCTCACGCGCAGCGACACCTTCTTGACCGAACAGTTTGCTTACTTCCTGGATCAACTCCAGGCGATCGACGAAGCGGGGGAAAGCCTCTTGGATCGCACCATGGTCCTCTATGGGTCGGGAATGAGCTACGGTCACAGCCATGGCAATGCCAACCTGCCGATTATCTTGGCGGGGGGAAGAAGCCTGGGAATTCGCCACGGGCGACACATCGATTACAACTTGGCGAAGATTGAGTCCTATCAATCGCTCAGCCGATCGGAGTACATCTCCCTCTGCTTTCGTCCGGTCGATGAAAAAGCACGTTTGTCGAACCTCTTGCTGACCATGCTGCAGAAGATGCAAGTCGATGCTCCCTCCTTCGCGGACAGCACGGGCGAAATCACGGAGATCTTGGGGTGAAGGGCGTACTGGTTATCGTGTTTTGCGTGGTGTTTTCGGTTGTCATTCCCGCCACGATGTATGCGCAAAGCAACTATTCCGTGGCGACTCGTGAACTCAGGTCCCGAACCGGCAAGGCTGTCGGCCCCAATGAGTTTCCGCCATCCGGTTCGGAGACTCGATTCTGGGCCTGCCTGGTCTCCGTCGATCCGATCAATCGCCGGGGCGTTCTGCGATGGGAAGACAGAGACCGGTTGCTGAACTTCGAGTTGTTGCCGTACGCTCCCCTGTTTTATCGCGGGGCGCCGGCGTCGCTGGGAGACATTCCTCCGGGAACCATGGTCGAGGTTTGGGGATTGGGGGACACTCGCACCGACTTGCCGCGAAACGTACTTCGCATGTCCGACGCGGCGAGCGTGCAAGCTTTCGATCAGATCGCCTTCGAGGTTCAGTCCGTCAACACCAGACGCCGGACTTTCAGGGCGGTACCCAAACCCGATGGCCGTGAATCGCCACTCCCCTATGTCCCCGAGTTCACCACGGAGGGAGACTTACATTCCAAGTGGGACGAGGACGTGGTGACGTTCACCTTCAATGATCAGACTGCTTGGTACCTGGGCGACCGCATTGTTTCCCAGGAGGCCTTGGAGCCGGGGCAATTGATTCGGGTCAATTTTATTCGCAAGTTTTATGAAGGTCCGCCGGTCATCACGCGCTGCACCGAAGTTTGGCTGGATCATCCCAGTCAGGACCTGGCCGCCACGAACCAACATCGCGCCTTTACGGCTTATCTCAGAGATCGTGGGTTCCCTCTGCGAGTTGACCGCGTCGATGACCAGAACAAACGCCTCTCGGTCACACTTCTCGAGACCGGACTGAATTCCGTGTTCGAAGAGTGGAGCGTGGGAACGAACCACGACTTCAGTGCCTCCACCACCTCACTGCGAATGTGGGAACCGAGCGGTGGTCAAGCCACGCCGGACCGGATGAGGGAGGTTCGCCTCCTGGAAATGACTCCCTCCGAAATCGGCTATGGGCGAGGAGGGATCACCATGGAGTTTTCCGTTCCCAAACTGTACGAAGCCTATCGCCCCGGCACGATCATCAAACTGTATCCGAACAATCACCCGGTTCCCATCCTACCGATCGAAGAGCGGATGCCGAAGGAGTTTGACACGTTCTTGAGATAGTCTGAGGTGGCCGGAGATAGCATGAGGTAAGATAGGGTAGGATGAATACCCTGCCGCATTCACGTTCGGCGAGCGGGAAACCCCAGTGCGACCACACAGCGCGACAACATGGTTAACGGCTCAACCTCTCAAGACTCGCCTCCTGCCGCATGGCCGCAAGTGCAGCCATTTGACGAGCACAATCAGGCGCTGTTGGCCGGCACGCATCCGCCCGATTGGATCAATCCGACGCCATCGGGCCGCTATAACCTGGTGGTGATCGGGGGAGGAACTTCCGGGTTGGTGACGGCGGCAGGCGCGGCAGGTTTGGGAGCCAAGGTCGCGCTGGTCGAGCGTCAACTGATGGGGGGCGATTGCCTGAATGTCGGGTGCGTCCCATCGAAAGTACTTGTTCGTTCGGCTCGAGCAATCGGCGACCTCCGAAACGGGGCGGAATTCGGCATCCACGTGCCGCCAGGGAGTGAGATCGATTTTCCCGCCGTCATGAAGCGAATGAGAAAACTGCGGGCCGAGATCAGTCCCCATGACTCCGCCCCCCGCTTTCGCGACTTGGGAGTCGATGTTTTTCTGGGGGAAGCACGGTTCACGGGACGCGACTCGGTCGAAGTGGGGGCACAAACGCTCAGCTTCTCCCGCGCCTGCGTCGCGACCGGCGCTCGGGCCGCGGCACCCCCCATCCCCGGCTTGGCTGACGTCGGCTATTTGACGAATGAAACCGTTTTCAGTCTGACCGAGCTGCCGAGGAGACTGGCGGTGATCGGCGGTGGGCCGATCGGCTGTGAGCTGGCTCAAGCTTTCGCCCGATTCGGCAGCGAAGTCTTTCTGATCGAGGCGATGGAGCGCGTCATGCCCAATGACGATCCGGACGCCGCCCAAATCGTCCAGCGGTCACTGACTCGGGATGGTATCCGCCTGATCTGCGGCGGTAAAGACTTGCGGGTCGAATCAAGTAACGGAGGGA
>JBJHCD010000150.1:0-9367 GCA_050485845.1 Pirellulaceae bacterium
GGTCTCCAGTTTCTCCGGACCTCGTTCGGCCCAGTCCCAACAGCCTTCGGGCCCCACGTCGGATGAGAAAGTGCAGGTCATCGACTGCCACGCCCATCTACGTCATCACAGCTTTCGCGATTGGGAAGCTTACGACCAACGTCTGATCGACGCGGCCGACGTCTTGGGGATCGACCTGCTCTGTTGCTCGATGCTCACGCCGACTCGCCCCGCCACCGTCGAAGGGTACCAGGAATGCAATCGCTGGGTGGCGGAGGCGATGAAGCGTTTTCCGGATCGGGTGCTCGGCTACTGCTATGTAAACCCAGGGACTGGTCAGGCCGCGATCGATGAAGTGCGACGCGGTATCGAAGAATATGGATTCATGGGAATCAAACTCTACAACGAGCATTTCTGCACGGACCCCATCGTCTTCCCGATCATCGAGTTGGCGATTGACCTCCAGGTGCCGATCTTGCAACACGCCGGTCACATGCACTACTTCGTCGAGGCTCAGCCGCGGATCTCCGATGGTGGGCACATCGCGGAACTCGCCTCGCGGTACCCCGAAGCGATGCTGATCTGTGCCCATATCTGCGGCGGGGGAGACTGGGAGTGGACCATCAAGGCCCTACGACATGCCTCCAATGTCTATCTCGATACCAGCGGTAGCGTAACCGACGACGGAGTTTTGGAACTGGCCGCCAAGACCCTCGGAACGGATCGACTCGTGTTCGGCTGCGACATGTCCATGACCGCCGGGGTCGGACGGATGCGCGGCGCCGACTTGTCCGAGGTGGAGAAGCAGCAGATTTACAGCGGGAACATGCACCAGATATTGGCTCGAGCCGGAAAGCGAACCTCATGATCGACGTCAACGCCTATTTGGGGCCCTTCGCGTTTCGGAGGCTGCGAGATCAAACCGCTCCCTCGCTGCTCCGCCGCATGGACTCTGTCGGTGTCAACAAGGCGGTCGTCTCCAGCGCGGCCGCGATTACCTACCGCAATCCCCAGCCAGCCAATGAAGATGTCGCTCGAGAAGTGAAGGGACACGAGGACAGGCTGCGAGCTTTCGCGGTCATTAATCCGGCCTACGCCGGATGGAAAGACGACCTGAAGGCATGCCATGAAGAATTCCAGATGACAGGATTGCGGCTCTATCCCGCTTGGCATCATTACCGGCTGAGCGATTCCTCCTGCCGGGAACTGACCGACGCCGCGACGGAGCGGGGAATGGTGATCTCGATTCCCATGCGTGTCGAAGACCCGCGACAGCGATCTTGGCTGGTGGACGTACCCGACCTGTCACTCTCCGACGTCGCCGAAGCGGTGGAGAACGCTCCCCAGGCCCGCTTCTTGTTGCTCAACGGACTCGGCTATCCCAACTCTCCCCTCGGCCGGCCCGGACTACCCGAAAACTATCTCATCGAGATCTCACGACTCAGCGCGGTACTCGACAGCGAAATCAACCGCTTGATCGGGGCACTCGGTTCGCATCGACTGGTTCTGGGGACCGGCATGCCTTTCAGCTACCCCGATCCGGCCCTGCTGAAACTGGAAGTTCTTTCAGCGTCATCCGAAGACAAACAAAAAATGTCGCAACAGAATGCCGCCAAGTGGCTCGATTGGCCATAATGGACTTTTCGCCGCGTACTCCCGAGGTGGACTTCTCGCCACGTGCCTCCCTCCACTCACTTCCCACATCTCCCAGCTTCCATTCCACATTCTCGCTTATTCTCATTCTTCTCATTCTGATCCTCTCAACATCCTCCCAACCCAACGAAATGCCATGACGCTCCCACACGATCGCCGTACTTTCCTGGCCACGACCACCGCGGCGGGTATGAGTCTCGTGTTTCACTCCACGGAACGAACCGCGCGGGCCGGCGGGAGGACTGCCGCTAAACTCGCTCTCCATGGCGGATCGCCAGCCTTTCAGGGTCCGTTTCCTGCCTGGCCGATCCATGGCGAACCGGAACAAGCGGGACTCGAGAAGGCCCTGCACAGTGGCCGGTGGATCCGAGCCAGCGGCCGTTCGGTCAAGGAGTTCGAAGCCTCGTACGCCGAGCAGATGGGAGCCAAGTATTGCCTGGCGACATCCAGTGGGACCGGAGCCCTATTCCCCTCGCTGGTCGCACTCGATGTCCAGGCGGGGGACGAGGTGATTCTTACTCCCTACACGTTCGTGGCCTGCGCCAATGTGATCCTGCTCCGAGGGGCCCTGCCCGTATTTGTCGACATCGACCCGCAAACGTTTCAAATGGACGTTTCCAAGGTCGAAGCAGCCATCACGGACCGCACCACCGCCATCATGCCCGTTCATATCGGCGGTTCACCCGTGGAAATGGATCGGTTGCGCGAACTGGGTGCCAAACACCAGATTCCCATTGTCGAAGATGCCTGTCAGGCTCATGCGGGCGAGTGGCGGGGAGAGAAATTGGGAACTCTGACCGAAGCGGGTTGCTTCAGCTTTCAAGCCTCCAAGAACATCAATTCGGGAGAAGGGGGAGCCATCCTCTTTCAGGATCAAGGGCTGTACGAGCGATGTGTCGCCTTTCATGCCAATGCTCCCCGTCCCGCAAGTCCGGAATCTGGTTCGGCCGATTACCAAGCCGGTTTCAAGTTCACGATGACCGAGTTTCAAGGAGGATTGCTCCAAGCACAACTCGAGCGACTGATTCCCCTGGCGGAGCGTCGCAGCGAGAACGCGGCCTATCTGACGGAACTACTCGAGGAAGTTCCCGGCATCACCCCCGCGAACGTCCATGATGGCTGCACCCGCAACGCCTACCACCTCTACATGATGCGGTACGACGCGGAGCAGATGGAGGGAGTCCCTCGGGCCCGATTCTTGCGAGCCCTCTCGGCCGAAGGGGTCCCGGCATCCAGCGGCTATCGGCCACTGAACCGGCAGCCTTACATCGCGGGGACGCTGGAGTCGCGGGGATTTCAGCGGATCTTCTCGAAAGAACGTTTGGTGGGGTGGGCCGAGCAAAACCATTGTCCCGCCAACGACCAATTGTGCGAGCAGGCGATCTGGCTCCCGCAGAATTACCTCCTGGGAACTCGAGACGACATGGAACAAATCGCGGCCGCGTTCCGCAAGGTTCAGCAGCAGGCCGGAGAATTGACCCGAGGCTAAGCGAGGTCGGTCCGTTCCGCCGTCCGCAAGTCTTCCTCTTCGTCGCTGCATTTCACCGTGACTCAACCCTCCACCGTGACTCCACTGATTCTCATGAACAATCGCTGCCACTGCCTGTCGCGCCGCATGACCTCCCGGTGCTTGGTCCCGATCCTATTCACCCTCTTTGCCGGCAGTCTCGCTTGCAGGCCGGCCTGCATGGCCGACGAACCGGAACACCGGCAACGACCGAGTTGGACGACCTCACGAATCGCGGGAACCCCGGAGCCTCCTCCGCCACTACAAGCGGAACCCGCGTTTCCGCAGCTTACCTTTGACCGGCCCCTGGACTTGACCATGATGCCGGGGAGCAACCGCTGGGTGGTCGCCCAGCATCACGGAAAGATCTTCACGTTTCCCGACGACCCGGACGTGCAAGCTCCCGATCTCATGCATGACCTGCGGGAAAGCCATCCACAAGCCACGGCCATCTACGCCATCACGTTTCACCCGGACTTCGTCTCGAATCGAAAACTTTATCTCTGCTATATCGAGGGAAATGACCAGCCCGACGGAACTTTTGTTTCGGAATTCGTCCTCCGGGAGACAGATCCCCCGACCTTGGATCCGGAAAGTGAACGAGTCATCATTCGCTGGTGGTCGGGAGGCCACAATGGGTGTTGCCTCAAGTTCGGCCCGGATGGCTATCTCTATATTTCCACGGGAGACGGTGGAGGCCCCGATCCTCCCGACCCGCTGTTGGCGGGACAGGATGTCACCAATTTGCTTTCCGCCATCCTGCGGATCGACGTCGATTCTCCCTCGGACGAACTTGCGTACCGAGTTCCCATGGACAATCCGCTGATCGATTTCCCCGAAGCTCGGCCGGAGATCTGGGCGTACGGGTTCCGAAATCCGTGGCGGATGAGTTTTGATCGAGAGCGAGGGGACCTGTGGGTGGGAGATGTCGGCTGGCAATTGTGGGAGATGATTTATCAAGTCGAGAAGGGGGGAAACTATGGATGGGCCATCGTGGAGGGTCCCCAATCGGTGCTTCCCGAAACGCCTCGTGGCCCCACGCCGATTCTACCTCCCGTGGTCAGCCATCCGCATTCCGAAGCCGCCTCCATCACGGGTGGGTTCGTCTATCACGGCTCCGAGCTTCCTGAACTGCAGGGGGCGTATATCTATGGTGACTTTCAGACCGGATTCGTGTGGGGCCTTCGTTACGACGGCGAAGAGGTCGTCTGGCAAGAGCGGTTGGCCGAGACGCCACTCTCCCTGGTCGCCTTTGCCGAAAACCACTCCGGCGAACTCTACCTGCTGGATTACCAGCGCAGCCAGCAGATTTTTCGACTCGCGCGGAACGAAACGCCAACGGAAGTGCACCAGTTTCCCCGCCGCCTGAGCGAAACCGGTCTCTTTTCCGCAACCACTTCCCAGACGCCGGCCACGGGGGTAATCCCCTATGACATCCAAGCGAAACACTGGGCGGACCATACCGATTCCGAGCGTTGGTTTGCCCTTCCTGGTTCGGATCCCATTCGCGTCAACCCTCGTGGCGACTGGGAGTTTCCCGATGGGGCCGTCATCGCCAAGACAATCAGCATCGAAATGGAGCACAACCGTCCCGAATCGCGGCGACGGCTGGAGACGCAGATTCTGCATCGCGAAGCAGGAAGCTGGCGCCCGTATACCTATGTCTGGAACGACGAGCAGACCGACGCGGACTTGGCCGATGCCGCTGGTGACCTGCTGACCTTGCCGATTCGAGATCCTCAAGCGCCGGAGGGAACTCGGACACAAAAGTACCGCGTTGCCAGCCGAGCGGAATGTCAACTCTGCCATAACCAATGGGTGGAAACTCGAACCACCACGTTCGGAGTGCAAACCGCCTCGCTGCTGGGCGTGAACACGCCGCAACTGAATCGAAGTCCTCCCCCCACTGCTTCGGCACACCCGGACGGGGCCGAGGCTTCGAGAACCGAGCTGAACTCCTCGCCTTCCGTCTCAAGTGGCTCCGAAAATCAATTACTTCAACTTCAACAAACCGGATGGTTGACGGGAGAATTTCCCGACAATCTCGGCGACCTCCCGGCCATGGCGGACCCTCGGGATACTGAAGCCGACTTGGATTTGCGGGCCCGTTCCTATCTGCATGTCAATTGTGCTCATTGCCATCAGCGGCATGCGGGGGGGACCGCCACCATTGAGCTGACTTGGGACACGAAACTGTCAGAAGCCAAGATGATTGGAGTTCGACCGGCTCAGGGAATTTTCGGAATCGCCGACGCGAGGATTCTCGCTCCTGGAGATCCTTACCGTTCCCTGCTGTACTACCGCATGGCCACCACGGGAAGCGGCCGCATGCCCCGGATCGGCTCCACGGAATTGGACGTTCAGGGGCTCCAGCTTCTGCACGACTGGATTGCCACTCTTCCCAAGTCCTTGGAGGAAGACATACCAACCCCAGTGGAAATCGATGTTCCGGCCCAGCTTGCGGACCTCGGAGATCTCTCGGCCGCCGAGCGGGAGGGTCGACTCGAAGAATGGCTCGCGACAACTCGCCGCGCACTCAGGGTGCAGCGCTACCTGGACAGCGGGAAAGTGGGCAAGGAGCTTCATCGAGAGATCGTCTCGACCGCGACCGCTCATCCACATGCGGAGATTCGCGACTTATTTGAACGGTTTCTCCCAGAGTCGGAACGGACGGAGCGTCTCGGCGACGTGATCGATCCAGCTGACATTCTGGAGCTTACCGGCGATGTCGAACGCGGAAGAGAGGTCTTCTTTCGCGATGGCTCGACATCCTGCAAGAGCTGTCATCGACTGTACGATTCTGGTGTGGAGCTGGGACCGGATTTGAGCGAAATCGGCAAGAAGTATCCTCCCAAGGAGATGCTCCTGCATCTGCTGGAACCGTCGCGTTTCATTGACCCCAAGTACGTCACCTATCTCTTGGAGACGGTGGATGGCCGCGTCCATACCGGATTGCTGCTCAGTCCGCTGGTGGGGGAGAGTGGAGAATTGCCGAGCGAAGTCATTCTAAAGACGGCTCAAAACGAGGAGATTCGACTCGCAAAGGACGACGTCGAACGGCTCGTCCCCCAGCCGAAGTCCTTGATGCCGGAACTGCTCCTGCGTGACCTCACGCCCCAGGAAGCCGCCGATCTACTGGCTTTCCTCGTGTCGCTGAAGTAGCAAAGGGTACATCGGGGAAACTTGTCGGCGAAACTCATCAGGCAAAATTGATGACGCAAAATTGCTACTCGCGTTTTGACGGTGGCTCGTCTCCCGACGGCGATTCGGTCGAGGGGGCGAAGTAGATCGCCACGAAACCGAGCAGGAAGACGAGGCTGGTGACGCGCCCGATTCGAGCATAGTCGCCGGCAAAGACCTCCATCAGCAGACCGGTCGCGAAGATCGTCAAGGCGGTGAGAATGCGACCGAAATTGAAGCTGACTCCAGCCCCCGTCGAACGGACATCGACCGGAAAGAGTTCCGGCAAGAACAGTGGAAGCCAGCCGAAGTAGAGCCCGCTGAAGAAGCCCAACGCGGCGACCCAATACAAGAACGTGGCGTCCGTGGGCACGACAAACCAAAACGTGTATTGGGCAATCGCCAGACAGAGCAGACTGCAGATCGCGTAGGACCGGCGACGTCCCACGAAGGCGGCCACCCATCCTCCCAGCAAACTACCGACAACGCCCGTCAGCGCTCGAGCCTGCTGGACGTTTGCCTTGAGATGCGGGTTGGGTGGAGAGGCAGCCTCCCCCGCCTCACCGGCCCAGGGAACCATCCAATTCGCACTCCCCCAGCCACCAATCAAGGGAACGGTCGCCAAGGCAATTCCGACCAGTGTCACGCGTAGCCAAGGAGGGCGAAAGATTTTCTTGGGAGGGACCGCGGTCTTTCCCGCCGCCGCACCGCGACTGGCCAGCCAGCGAGGCGACTCGGGAACCAGAACCAGCGCAATCAGGCCCAGCAAAAACGGGGTGGAGGCCCCTTGGAGAACCCAACGCCAACTTTCCGCGGTGATGGGAATCCGAGCCGCAATGGAGGCGACCAGGAAGATGCCGATATTGGCCGAGGTGCCAATGACACCGGCGGCAAAGGGGCGGGACATATTCGACCAGGCTTCGGCCACCAAGGCGACCCCATTGGGCCACATTCCGCCAACACCGGTGCAGGCCAGAAACCAGAGCACCAGCAGTTGCCAGGGAGCGACGGCCAGACTGGAGGCGGCGGCCAGGGAGGAGTAGGTCAGGATACTGGCCGCCATGGCTTTCGAGCGGCCGATGCGGTCTCCCAACCGCCCGAAGAGGAGCCCTCCCGTCGCGGCGCCGAACAGGAAGGCACATTGGTACCAGGCGAACCAGCGAGCCACCTGCCGGCGCCACCGATTCCACTGGCGACGGTCGGCTCCCTCCAATGTGTCTTCCCCAGCACGTGAGACTTGAAGAGCCGTCGCCCGGTGACTCAGCTCATGAAACTTTTCTCGGTCGAGTTGTCCGGTGCGGGCTAGCAGGTCGATGGCCGCCGACTGCATGACCAGCGAAGTACTGGCTAAATGGAACCCCGCGCAAAACCACCCCAGGAACGCGCAAACCAGAATGATCAATCGACCATTGCTGGTGAGCGCCGCGGGGAGATTCTCCCCCTGATCCAGGCCCGTACTCATGTCCTACTCGCCTTCCTCACTGGCCTGAACAGCGGTACGGAGTTGAGCATCAGAGCGGGGCCGACCAGCGGAATCCCGTGAAAGCAGGCTCTTCATCTTGTCACGCAGCAGTTGCTCACACGGCCCCACGAAGGACCAACTCTGCTCGTACCCCCCCCGTTCCTGATACATCGTATCGGGCCCGATGTACCACATCGCGCAATCGCCATAGCCGGCCACCGCCAAGAATTCGTCCGGAACCATTCTCTGAGGCGCCAATTGATACTCGACAAACGGCTCGCCTGGCAGATGAAGAATTCGCATGGAACCACTGACCAGACAGCTCAGTTCGACAGGCGTGCCGGCTTGATTTCTCCGGCTCCAGGCCAGGCACATCGCGGCCTTCAATCGGACCGGAAATCGTTCCTCTTGGTCCTCCACGATTCGGCGGCAAGTTTCGGGTTGAAATTCCACTTCCGTTCGCAGGGGGAACTGAATGAACTCGGTCCGCCAAGCAATTGGCTGGGCAGCCTGACGTTCGGGACGGCTCGCGGCATCGCTCATGGCGGTATAGAGGCGATCCGCGAGTTGCTGACGAGCCTCCAGAGTACCGTTGTTGTACTTTCCCATGGCGACGTTCCCACCGCAGCCCGTGAAGTAAATCTGAAACACGCCCGTTTCCGCCTCCAAACGCTGCCGAGCGATCCCGGGGACGTCCCAAGTGCAGCGATTGTCGCCGTAAAAGCTTTGCGGATGCGTCGCGTAGTAGTGTAGCTGCGCCAGTGGTTGGTCCGCGGCAAAAAAAGTGACCGTTTTCAGCCAGGGGTCGATCAGCCCTTCCGGTAGTTCCCGCAGAACAGGGTCTTGCGTGGAACTGAGCCGCGCGATGATTGTCCCATCCTCTTGTGGAAGGCGGCGACTCGAGGCGACTCGTTCCACCTTCGCCTGACTCAGGCCGACATGCGTCACCTCCTTCCACCCTGTCCGGCTTGCTCTCACGGCCTGAGCAATCCGTTCGGCCACCTCCCGCTCAAATGCCATCATCCCTTCAAGTCGTTCCGGCTCATGCTGGTAGAGCAGTTGGGCCGCGTCGGCGTCCAGACAGACGGTCGTATGCTGATGAAGTGCCTGCAGGGCAACTCGCGACGGTTCCGTCTCCGCCGCATCGGCAATTCGCTGCCGCAGTTGGCGATGGGACTCATTGCAGAGGCCGCTGTAGTCGACGGCACACAGGACATACCGATGATCGTCATCCTCCAGCACGATCCCCTTGGCCAGCGCGGGATGCTCGATCCGGTCCATCGCCTGCCGGAATCCGATGTCAACCGGCTTCCCGAGTGGGGGAGAAATATCGGCTTCGAACCAAGCGATTCGGTAGGGAGCTTTCGCGGGCTGACTCGCTTCCTCCCCCCGGGCAACGTGGAGATCACCCAGTAGGCCCAACAAACCGAAGACACCGAAGACGCCAAAAATTGGCAAAACAGCACCAACACCCGATGTCCCGCTTCCTCGAAATCTCCAAGATAAGACGAGTAGAATGGCGCGGATGCCAAACCAGTCAATCATCCGCAACGTGCCGAGTTGCCATGCCATGAGGGGGCCTCACC
>JBJHCD010000151.1:0-9363 GCA_050485845.1 Pirellulaceae bacterium
GCTTCCCTTCGGACGACTCCTGCGGGGAACCCTCCTGGCCTGATGGCTTGGCCTGATTCTCCGGTTGCCCAGGACGCGCCGCCGGCTGGGGCTGAGGTGTCCCGGCCGCCGGCTCGGTTTGCACCGCCGCCGGCATGGACGAACTGCTCGACTCCTCCGAACTGGTTGTCGTCTGCCCCCAGGACAACAACGGTCCGCAAAGGATTCCAAGCAACAACGCACTCCCCCCACAATGCAGGCGATTCATGATGACTCCCGACTACGACGACTCGGCAAGAACGACAAGAACGACAGCACAACTCGCGGCACACTGGCAAAAAAAGCGAAGAGAGAACAGAGAGCAGAGGCGCGCCGCAACGCCCCGGGACAAGGGGACGTTCAGCCCCACAAGGAGCATTCGTTATGGTCAGTCTAATCTTGCCGGAGGGGGACTGGCAAGTTTCTGAAAGGAAAAAAATGTCACCATTTCCACGAGCCGCGTAGCTGGTCGTTCACCACCGCCCCTTCCGGCCAGCGATCCTGCCGCAAATCGGCCATGCACTGGGCCGCTTCCGTCCCCATGTTCGCCATCGAGAGGGTATCGGCACTCGAAATGTGCGGGCTCACGATCACATTTTCCAGGGTGAAGAGCGGATTTTCCGTCGATGGAGGCTCGGCCTGAAAAACATCCAGTGCCGCACCCCGCAGCTGCCCGCTCTGCAGGACCTCCAGCAAATCCCGCTCGTTGACCAATCCTCCTCGGGCCGTGTTGATGAGGAAGCTACCGGCTTTCATTTTCGCGAGCGATTCTCGGTTGATGATCCCCAGCGTTTCAGGGGTCAACGGACTATGCAATGAGAGGTAGTCCGACCGCCGCAGGAGTGAGTCCCAATCGACCAGTTCAATTTGATGTTCATCGATGAAGGTCGTTATCGGATGAGACTCCGTCGCCATGACATGCATCCCCAACGCCTTGCCGCGGACCGCGAGACTTCTGCCGATCCGCCCCAGACCGAAGATGCCCAATGTTTGACCTCGCAGGGGAGCGGTCAGCTGAGTCCGCCACCCTCCGCTGCGAACATGCCGATCGTGAAACACCAGATTCTTGGCCAGTCCCAGAATCAACGCCAGAGCATGTTCGGCCACCGCTTCATGGTTCGCCGTGGGGGTAATGGTCACCGCAATGCCCCGCTGGGACGCCGCCCCCACGTCAACTCGGTCATAACCGACACCGCAGCGAGCGATCACGCGCAGTTTCGGCAGTGCCTGCATGATACTGGCCGTATAGAACTCACCCCCGGCCAACACCGCCGACACATCTCGCAGTTCTTCGATCGCCTCCCCTTCGCTTAACAGTCCCCTGGCAAAGGTGGGATTTCGCGGGTAGCGAACCTCATAGCCAGCCGACTCGAGAATCTCGACATGGCGACCCGGTTTATGCAACATGATTTCCGGCGTAATCAGGGCGATATCCATCGCGGCTCCCAAAGTCCCAGCGTGCTAATCGAATGTGCTGAACGAATGTGCTAATCGAACGTGGATGGAATGTGAATCAAGAGCCATCCCGCCGGCCCAACACCACACGGACAGGCGGAGGCATTCCCCAAAGGTCGCCCGGGCTCAATCACTTTCCACGTACGGACGCATCGTCTCGATTCCCTTCTTCGCCACTTCCAGCGGATCGGCGGCCCAAAGTTCCTCGCGGAACAGTTCCAGTGAGAGCCAGCGGCGATAACCGGTCCCCTTGAGAAGTTGTACGTACCGGTGGAGATCGAGATGCCCTTCCCTCGGGAAAACTCGGTCCGGGTCATGCTGCTGCTCGCGAGGAGGCTCGGCGGGAGCATCATTGAAGTGGCTGATTGCGATTTGCGACTCTTGCAGCAAGGCGATCGATTCCAAGTCACCTCCTCCGCGGAAAACATGGAAGGGATCCAAAACCGTCGTGGCACGCTCGTCTCCGCAATCCTCCATGACCTGCAGCGCTTTCTCGATCGTGTTCAGGTCTTCGACGAACCCCAGGAATTCCATGACCGGAAAGACACCAATCGACTCCCCGGTCTCCATCAATTGCCGATACCTTTCGGTACCCAGTTCATAATCCGCCCTGCCCGGCGGGGGACTGGCAATGGCATAGGGGGCTCCCAGGATGGCCGCCTGTTCCATCCGCCGCCGGCACTCGCTCCAGACCGGACCAATCTCTTCCTCCGGCGTCTCAAACCAACCCTTCAGATAAATCGTGGTGGGAACGACCAGTTCATGGTCATCCAGCGCATGTCGCACTTCCTCAATCGTCCCCCCAGCAGCCACGTGCTGGTCGAGGTGCTCATGCCACAATTCGATGGCGCCGTAGCCCGCTTTGGCGGCCACCTCGATCTGTTTCAATACGGGAGTGGTTCGAATCGTGCTGGCGTTCAAGCAGTACTTCAGTTGCGACATGAGGAGTTCCTTACATGAATGCCGCCGGCTAATCGAGATCTTCCGGTTGCTCCAAATGGGGCTGATGGAAGAGCGCTCGCTTTTGTTCCGGCAGGGAGTAGTCGAAGCCGCAGTCGCGCAAAAAGGCTTCCGAGGCACTGATGGCCATCAACTCGAGTATATTCAACTCGCGGGAGCGGCGAATGCATTGTCGAACCAGCCGCTTTCCAATCCCCTCCCGCTGTCGCGAACCACAAACGGCCAAGCACTGAATCTCGGCCAGCTTCTTGGAATAGACCTCGACGGCGGCAAATCCCACCACGCGATCCCCGCCGACTGCCACGAAACCATTCCGAGTCAATTCGAGCAGTTCGGCATCCGTCCGCGGTAGCAGTTTCTTCTCCTCCACAAAGGGAGCAATCAGCTCGGCAATCTGCGGCACGTCGGTCGGCAAGGCAGCCCGGATAATGACGTCGGATGAATTCATCGCAAAAGGTCCATCAGGAATTACTCGGAATTCTCTGTTGTATCGAAACGGAACCTCTTTGGGTATGGGCCCCAAGCCTCTCCCCGCATGGCCCCCGCCCCGGCCTCAGCATGACGAACCGACTCGGTGATCTCACTCTTCCCTCACTTGCGTCTCACTCTTGCCTCGCTTGTTCGTCATTACCTTCTCGCCTCCCTCTCGGCCAAGCGGCAACCCTCGACCGAAACGACGACTCCCGGCTGGAAACTCGCATTCATCGATGGTGAGGCCCATCCCCCGCCCCGGGCGAGCCGAAAGCGGGTAGAATTGTCGATCGGGTCAACTACGTTCCCCGAAGGAAGACGGGGCGGTGAGGCGGACCAACCGACGCCGCCTCCGATGCCGTTTCCTCGGCGCCGAGTCGGGCGGAAGGAAGTCGCGTCCCAGGAAGTTGTACATCCAGTTCCCTGTCATGATCACCAAGACCTGGCACGAGTTCTCGAGGAACCAAGGAAGATGAGCATTCGTAATTTGGAGAAGATATTTCGTCCCCGCCGAGTGGCCATCATCGGCGCGAGTGAACGCGTGGGGAGCGTCGGAGCGACCGTCCAACGCAACATGATTACCGCCGGCTTTCGAGGGGTCGTTTATCCTGTCAACCCCAAGCGGGAATCGGTGCAAGGAATTCAAGCTTATCCCGACGTCCTCTCCCTCCCCAACACACCCGACCTGGCGATCATCTGCACTCCCGCTCGAGGCATACCCGCCCTGATTCGGCAATGCGGCGAAGCGGGGATTCTCGGCATCATTATTCTCTCGGCCGGATTTCGTGAGATCGGGGATGAGGGAAAGCTGCTGGAAGAGGAGTTGGCGTCCGAAGCGCGACGCTTCGACGGGATGCGGATCATCGGGCCCAACTGCCTGGGAATCATTGTCCCCTCCCTCCACCTGAACGCCAGTTTCGGACCAGGCATCCCACCTGCCGGTAACGTCGCGTTCGTTTCCCAATCAGGTGCTCTCTGCACCTCCGTGCTGGACTGGGCTATTTCCGAACATGTCGGGTTCTCGTTCTTCGTCTCCATCGGAAACATGCTGGACGTGGGCTTTTCCGATGTTATCGACTACTTCGCCGCGGATCCCGCGACGGAGTCGATCCTGATGTATGCCGAGTCGATAACCGGGGCTCGAGATTTCATGTCGGCAACCCGCGCCTTCTCCCGCACAAAACCGATTATCGCGTACAAGTCGGGGCGGTTCTTCGAGTCGGCTCAGGCCGCCACCTCGCATACCGGAGCCTTGGCGGGTGAAGACGCCGTGTATGACGCCGCGTTTCGCCGAGCGGGCATCGAGCGAGTGTTCCAATTGAGCGATATGTTCGACTGTGCTGAATTGCTCGCTCGGGAAAGGCAGCCCCAAGGGCCGAATTTGGCCATCCTGACCAATGCCGGCGGGCCGGGAGTCATGGCAACCGATGCCCTGCTGCTCCGCCAAGGAACATTGGCCAAACTCTCCTCCGAAACCATCGAGAAGCTCAACGAGATTCTCCCTCCCTACTGGTCCCGCTCCAATCCCGTCGACGTGCTCGGCGACGCCGGACCCGAGCGTTATGGTGATTGCCTGAACGTCATTCTCGCGGATCCCGAGGTTCACGCGGCCATCGTGATTCTCACTCCCCCAGCGATGACGGACGCGACCGCGACCGCGCGAGTTGTTGCCCAGTGCGCGGCGAAGACAAACAAGCCGGTGCTGACTTCCTGGACCGGGGGAGGCTCCGTCCAGGAGGGAATCCGAATCTTGAACCGAGCCGGCGTGGCGACCTATGCTTCGCCGGAAAAGGCCGTGGATGCCTTCATGCACCTCGTGTCGTACGCTCGCAATCGCACGATGCTCTACGAAACTCCCCGAGATCTAGCCATCACCTTCGACGCGGACCGGACCAAGATCCATGATCGCCTGGTCCCGCTGGTCACCAATCCGCGCGAAACCCTGACCGAATTCGATTCCAAGGACCTCCTCCGGGCCTATGGGATCCCGGTCACCCTGCCACTCACGGCCACGACCGTCGACGAGGCGGTCCAGCGGGCTCGTGAAACCGGCTACCCCGTCGTCATGAAGATCTGGTCTCCAGACATCACGCACAAGACCGATGTCGGGGGAGTTGCCGTCAACCTGGTGGACGATGACGCAGTCCGGACCGGTTACGACAACATGATCAAGGGAGTCAAACGACTCAACCCCGAAGCCGATATTCTCGGGGTTACCATTCAGCCCATGGTCACGCAGAAAGATGGAGTCGAACTGATCCTGGGAAGCAAACTGGACCCCGTCTTCGGTTCCGTGATCCTGCTGGGGACGGGTGGAACGGCGGCCGAAGTTCTCCGCGATCGAGTTCTGGAATTGCCGCCGCTGAACGAAACGCTGGCAAGGCGCATGATCGAGTCGCTGCGATCCTGGCCGCTCCTCGAGGGATTCCGGGGACGCCCGGCCGTGGATGTCGACAAGTTGATCGAAATACTCATCCGCTTCTCCTATCTCATCGCCCATCATCCCGAGATCGTGGAACTCGATATCAATCCGCTGCTCGTGACTCCCCGAGAAGCAATCGCCTTGGACGCCCGCGTGGTGGTCGATCGGGAACGACTGACCTCTCCTCCCCGACCTTTCTCTCACCTTGCCATTCGCCCCTATCCCGAAGAACTCGCCGAGGAAATGAAGACGAAAGAAGGAGCGCTGATCCATCTTCGCCCCATCAAGCCGGAGGACGAACCCGAGTGGCATGGCCTGCTGACGAAATGTTCGCCCGAGTCGATCCGATCGCGGTTCCGCTATCTCTTCAAGCGAACGACGCACGAAATGGCAACTCGCTACTGCTTCATCGACTACGACCGGGAAATGGCCGTGGTCGCCGAGCGAATGACGGAATCGGGCAGGGAGCTGATCGGCGTCGGCCGACTGGTCGCCGATCCGGATGGTCGCCGAGGGGAGTATGCCGTGTTGATGGTGGACGCCTGGCAGGGAAAGGGAATCGGGACCGCGCTGACGAATTACTGCGTCGACATCGCCCGCCACCTGGGGCTCGAGGAAGTCCACGCCGAGACCCTGCCGGAAAACACTCGAATGATCTCCGTCTTCCGGCGATGCGGTTTCGACGTTCATATGAACACGGAGGAAGGAGTGGTGAATGTCCGGCGCCGAGTCGAAAAGTTGAGCTGACGGGCCGGGCCGGCAAACCGTCAGGGGGCATCGGTGATCGAAGCCACGGCGATCGTCCCAATGCGTCCGATCAGCGGATTGACCAGTCCCTTGCCATCGGGATGAACCCGGTTGCTCAGGAAGATCACAAACAGCTGATGCTCGGGGTCGATCCAGATTCCCGTACCGGTGAAGCCACCATGGCCGAAAGCTCGCTCCGACATCAGCTCGCCACGATTCGACGAGAATCCGGTCTGTTTGTCCCAGCCCAATCCGCGCTGGCCGGATGAGACGGGATAGCTGCGAGTCATGACGTCGCACATGGCGGCGGAAAGAATGCGCTGTTCCCCGTAAGTCCCCTCGTTCAGCATCATCTGTGCATAGATCGCGAGATCCTCCGCCGTGGAAAAGAGTCCCGCGTGACCGGCAATTCCACCCAGTTCATAAGCGCGCGGGTCATGGACTTCTCCCCGCATCCACTGGTCGTTGCGTTTCTGAGTCGGAGCGGCCCGGCGCCGCAAGCTCTCCTCCGGCAAGTAACCCGTCTCGCGCATTCCCAATGGACCAAACAAGTTCTCTTGAGTGAACTGATGAATGTCCTTTCCACTGACTCGGCGAACAAGTTCCGCCAGGACGATGTAGTTCACGTCGCTGTAGATGAACCGAGTTCCCGGATCGGCTTGCGGTTTCAGTTTCCAGATCCGCTCAAATGCCAATTCCTCGCCGTCCAGGTAGTCGCTCAGCGGATTATCGGCGATCAATCCGGACATGTGAATCAGCAGTTGTTCGATCGATATCCTCCCTTTCCCCTCCTGATCAAATTCGGGGATATGATCGGCAACTCGGTCCCGGAGACGAACTTGGCCACGTTCCACAAGTTGCATGACACTAGTCGCCGTGGCAATTGGCTTCGTCAAGGACGCCAGATCGAAGACCGTGTTGACGGTCATCGGGACCAGTTCGGGTTCCGTCTGCCGGTTCCCGTAGGCCTTCAGCCAGCCGATACTCCCTTCATGTCCAATCGCCACGACACATCCCGGCATTCGGCCTTTCTCCAGGGCTTCCTCGACCGCCGCGTCAATCCAGCGCAGATGGTCGCTCCGCAGCCAAACATCTTCCGGAAGCATGACGGCCAAACGATGGGGCCCGGATTGTTCCTCCTCGCCCCGCAGACTGGGAGAAGTCGCCCCTACGCTCCCCAACGCCAGAACAGTCGCCAGTAGCACCAGTACCCCATGCCACGTGCACCTTGGCCCCCACGGAATAGAAAAAACGTGCGGAACATGTGGAAATCGACCGACGGCATGATGACGGCGAGCAACGGGCATTTTGGATTCTCCGCGAGACTTTCTCCACCAATGGCTTTCCTCGACTGACCCACGGGCAGGAGGGACTGGCGAGATTGTAAGCGATCGGGAACCCGTGGAAAAGCTTCTCGGGAATCACCTCGGCCGCTCCTCTTGGAGGGCGATACTCCCCACCATGGCCAAGCCCGAGTTTTTTTGCTTTACTGCTGCCTCAACCATTCTCTGTCCAGGAACTGATGGGGACGATTCAGGGAGCATCGCGATACATGGCAACCGTGGAAAATCAGATTTGCGAATCGGAACTGGGGAAGATTCACCAGGGAGATTGCGTGGCCTGGATGAACAGCGCGCCGGCCGGATCGGTTGATCTTGTCTTCGCCGATCCACCGTTCAACATCGGCTACAAATACGACGTTTATGACGATCGGCGTGAAGAGGAGCATTACCTCGACTGGTCCAGTGAGTGGATGGGGGCGGTGTACCGCATTCTGAAGGATGACGGCACGTTTTGGCTCGCGATCGGCGATGAGTATGCCGCCGAGTTGAAAGTGGAAGCCAAGCGGTTGGGATTCCAGTGCCGAAGTTGGGTGATCTGGTATTACACTTTCGGTGTGAACTGCAAGTACAAATTCAGCCGTTCCCACGCTCATCTGTTTCACTTCGTGAAGAATCTCGAGCAGTGTACGTTTCGCGCGGAAGAATTAGAGAACCGGATTCCTTCGGCTCGCATGCTGGTCTATGCCGATCGGCGAACCAACCCCACGGGGCGTTTGCCGGATGACACCTGGATCCTCCGCCCACAGGATCTGGAAGACCGATTCTCTCCCCAGGAGGATACGTGGTACTTCTCTCGCGTGGCCGGAACTTTCAAGGAGAGGGCCGGTTTTCATGGCTGCCAGATGCCCGAGCAACTGCTGGGACGCATCATACGGTGCTGTTCCCACGAAGGGGACTTGGTGCTGGACCCCTTTTCGGGAAGTGCCACGACCTTGGCAGTCGCCAAGAAACTGGGGCGCCGTTTCATCGGCTGTGAACTGTCGGAAGACTATGCCCAGCGCGGAACCGATCGACTCGCCGGCGTATGCGTCGGAGATCCGCTCGAAGGAGGAACCGAACCCAAGATGACCAAGCCGACGGACAAGGCCGTCCGAGGCGTGAAAAACCAAGGAGCCGTCCAGCAACTTCTGTTCGGGTCGGAAGAAGCCGACAAATCGACGTTGGAGCGGACTTTCTCCCAGGGAATCGTGGAGGCATTTCGCAAGTGCCACGCGGGACACTCGGTGGAACGCGTCGTGCTCGACCCCGACCTCGGTAATGCCTTCCAACAGCAGTGTCAAAAGCTCGGCCTTCCCGCGGACCCACGAACCTGGAATCGGGCCCTGTTTGAGCTTCGCAAGGGGGGCGAGTTGGCGGAGATTCCCATCCTCCACTCGACTCGGTTCACCTGGGAAGAATGCGATGGTTTTCTTTATGCCGGCGAACTGGCATGGGCCCAAATGCTGACGCGGGAATGGCCCGACCTGGACGAGATCTTCTGGGACCCGAGCGGAGCGGAAGAGTTCGACCGTCTCGCGGCCGCCATCGCTCCCGGTTATTCGCCGCTCCAGTACCGCTGGGGTGCTCTGAAATTGCGAAAAGCCGCTCGGCTGGCGAGGATGCGGGCCAAAGTTATTCGACCCGCCAAGTTTCGCAAGCCGAAGCGACTGCGGCGGAATCGTTGGCAGCATGTCCCGGACGATGCGGCGGGCGTGTACCAGATCTCCATACGCGGCGACTCCACACCGCTGTACGTCGGGCAGACTTTGCGAATGGGGGACCGCCTGCGGGCTCACCGCGACCAGGCCGACGTTTTCTCACGGGGCGAGGACGAAGCGGAACTCGTCTTTCGCTGGTACCCCCTCCCGGCCAAAACACCAATCCTGCTCGCCCACCAAGCCGCCCTGGTTCGACAGAACAAACCGACAATGAACGTCCCGGCACTGTCCGGCGTCTAGAGGCCTGAAC
>JBJHCD010000152.1:0-778 GCA_050485845.1 Pirellulaceae bacterium
TCACAAGGCCCTTCCATCGATGTCCCACTCATGAATTCCGATACTTCTCCCGACCAATCCGGTTCATCTCACCAGCCTCGGATCATCCATTCGATCGACGAGGCACGGCGTGCCATTCTGGCTGCTCGGCGAGAAGGAAAACGAGTGGGCCTGGTTCCGACCATGGGGGCCTTGCATGCCGGGCATATCAGTCTGGTGCAGGCGGCACGAGACCAATGTGATTCGGTGGCCGTGACGATCTTCGTCAACCCTGCTCAATTCGCCCCCCACGAAGACCTGGACAAATACCCTCGGACCCTGGCGGATGATCTGGCCCAACTGGCGGAACATCAAGTCGAATGGGTCTTCGCCCCTCGTGATTCAGAAATGTACCCCCCCGGGTCTTCGACCTTCGTCGATCCACCGCGACTTGCCGAACGCTGGGAGGGTGAGATTCGCCCAGGGCATTTTCGCGGAGTCACCACGGTCGTTCTGAAACTGTTCCATATTCTCCCGGCCGATATCGCCTACTTTGGTCACAAGGACTACCAACAAGCCTGTGTGATCCGGCAAATGGTGGCGGATCTGAATATCCCGATCGCCATCCAAGTCTCCCCCACGATTCGCGATCCGGATGGCCTGGCCCTCAGCTCCCGCAACCAATACCTTGACCCCGAACAACGCCGCCGTTCTCTCGGGCTCTTTCAAAGTCTTCAAGAGAAAAGGGAGACAGGCATAACGGTTGTCTAATGAAAGGAGGTGAGATGAGCATCACGAGAAGGAATTAGCAGTATAGACA
>JBJHCD010000152.1:788-9360 GCA_050485845.1 Pirellulaceae bacterium
CCGGCGAGGAGGAACCTCGACAAGTGGAACAGGCGATGCGCGAGGTTCTCCATCAGCATGGCATTCGCGAGATCGATTACATCGCCATCGCCGACCCGGAGTCGCTCGACCCCCAATCGACCATTCGGCTACCCACGATCCTCCTGGTTGCCGCGCGGCTTGGATCGACTCGGTTGATCGACAACTGGTTGGTCACCAACAGCGGCCCTCCCGATTCGAAGCCGCTCTGAACGGACCCACGCGCAAACCCGACGAGGACCCTCGATCGTGCTGCCAACAATCCTTTTCATTCCCCATCGAATCGGTCCCCTCCCCGTGTTCGGCTGGGGCTGGCTGCTGATCATCTGGCTGCTGTTGACACCGGTGATCCTGATCTTGGCCTGGCGGCAATCGAGATCGCTGCAGGGGATGGGAGAAGGTTCCTTTTTCTGGCTGATCGTGGGGGGAGCCATTCTCTGGCTCCTTCCGAATCTCGAGGCCGTGGATGCTCGAGGCAACCCGCTCGGGCTACCGATCCGCGGCTACGGCATGATGATGTTGCTGGGAGTCGTCTCCGGTCTCGGCTTGGCGGTTCAGCGTGCCAAGTCGATGAACTTGAATCCTGACTTGGTTTTTTCCCTGGCGTTTCGGATGTTCGTCGCCGGGATCATCGGCGCCCGTCTTTTTTTCGTGGTGGAGTATTGGTCGCTTTTTCGCCGCGACACGCTTTGGGCCACGCTGCTGGAAATCCTCCGCTTTACCGAGGGAGGACTGGTCGTGTATGGCTCGGTCATCGGTGCCTTCCTTGCCGCCGCCTGGTACGTTCGGCAGCAGAAACTTCCACTTCTGGCCATCGCCGACTTGATCGCTCCCAGTCTGGTCATTGGACTTGCCTTCGGGCGGATCGGCTGCCTGCTTAACGGCTGTTGTTTCGGAGGTGTCTGTGAGGCCCCATTCCTCCCGTCGCTTCAATTCCCGGCATGCTCGCCTCCTTACGTCCAACAATTGCAGCAGGGACGACTGCTCGGACTGAAACTCGGCGAACAGACCGAACCTCGACAGTTGGTTGTCGAGCATGTCGATGCGGATGGGCTGGCGGCCGAGCGAGATATCCATGTGGGGGATCGCTTTCGGGGCTTGGTTCTCCCCCCTCCCCAATTCCTGTCGGACCCCGAAGCCGCTCGCTTGGAAGGCAAGGACGAAATCAGTCTCATCTCGACAGGCGACCGAGGCCCCATCCGCTGGAAACTATCCGACCTCCCACCATTCAGTCATCCCGTCCATCCGACTCAGCTGTACAGTGCCCTCAACGCCCTCCTGCTACTCGCCCTGCTCTGGTGCTTCTATCCGCTCCGTCCCTGGGATGGCTCGGTCTTCGCCCTGCTGATGACGCTCTATCCCATCTCGCGGTTCTTGATCGAGCAGATCCGGATTGATGAACCGGGACGCCTGGGGACCGATTTCACGATTGCCCAATGGGTCAGCATCGGCGTGTTGCTGGCGACATTGGCCCTTTGGGGCTATCTCGTTCGACATCGCCCCGGCGTCACCTTCGACTTTGGTCGCCCCGCCACGGCCCAGGAATCCTCATAGCGCGGGCCTGAAGCTCACGCTTCGCATGGTCTCTTCGCGCGGGCCGGCACAAGGTTCGGTGGAAGTGAGCATCGGGGATTATCCCGTTCTAGTTCCGCTAATCGAGGCGAGGTTTCGGTGGCCTTTGGTTGCCAGTGAAAGAAAACAAAACGGCTGTCTTCCGGTGCCCAGCTGATCGAGCTTGATCCCAAAGCGGCCTTCGTCGGACCCGCTCCGGCGGGGCCACGACTGGCCAGCTACAGAGCTTCAGGTGGACCGAAAATATCCAGCACTCGATTGGAAATAACGCCGGCACCGAGTCGCCACGGTGTCGTTGGATTCCTCGTTGCGGCGCTGCAGATCGGCCAGATTAGCCTGGCAATAACGGCAGCCGATCGTTTCAAGGTGAAAGGCAATATAGTCCGCGTGCTCGTCGTCCAGCACGCCCAGGAGAAAGCTGCCGAGCGTTTCACGAGTCGGACAGCTGGCCCGATTTCGCCGCCATATTTCGCCCAGCGAATGAACTCCGGCGTCCCGGCGACTGACGATCCTCGACAGTCGTTCGAACTGTTCGGGCTGAGCGCGCAAGACAGCCTCGATTCGCGCCAGCATCTCCGGCGCGAGCGATTCTTCCAGATAGGCTTCCAGTTCGGCATCGGAAAATGAATCCGGCACGTTGGGCATCAACTCCTCCCCGTTCCCTTCACTTCACTCACTCCCTTCACACCATTCATTCTCTTCACTCCGTTCGTTCCCCGCATGCCCTTCGATCGTCAGCCATTGCTCTTGTCAACGGGCATCGGCCAGGGATTTCACGAGCTGTACAGTTCGGGAAAGACATCCTCTGAAATCCCCTGTCGCTGCAAGAGGGTGCGGAGACGGGCCAAAAAATCGAACTTGAAGTTGGCCACCTGCTGCTCGCTGATGTCCAACTGGCCCGCCACGTCCTTGTTCGGCCAACCACGCACAAACAACAGCTCAATACACTTCAGCTTGGTCCAGTCTCCCCGCTGCTTCCAACGTTCCGTCTGTTCACGGATCACTTCCGTCAACCAACGGTCTTCCAATCGGCGGCGTTCTCCGCTGCGAGCGATACTGCTGGCCCCTCGGACCGAACCAGGCAAGTCCCAATCCCCCTGCGAATCGCGATGGCTCGACAAGGGAATGACCGGCCGCCTCCCTTCGCGGCGCAAGTGGTCTGTCAGCTTGTAGGCACAAATGGAGAAGAGGTAGCTCTCCAACGAACGCCGGCCATCGAAGTTCGGCAGACTGTTCAGGAACCCGACGAATGTCTCCTGCACGACATCCTCGCTGACCGCGCGCCGCTTCAGCCGGCTCTCGGCAAAAGCCAACAACCGCCCCTCGTATCGGTCAATCAGATCGCGCCACGCATCCTGATCACCATCCCGAATGCGCTGAACAAGCAGCCGATCAATGTCCGACGGCGGCGGCGACGTCATGAACTCCTCACCTCACCCACACCAGGTTTTGACTCCACAGCCACTGCAGCCAAACGGCCGGGGAGCCGATCGACCAGACTCCAATCAACAGGAAAGCCAGTATCGCCGCCAAGACCGCGAACTGCAACGGCGCGGACCACCGCCGCTCAGACCGCTGGCTCCATCGGAGGCCCCCCAACACCAGCGTCATCAGCACGAGTACACCAACAGTCGATCCCCCGACGGTGAGCACTCGAGTGGCATGTTGGACCTCCTTCCATCGCTGGTCAAGCTCCCGCCGAAACTCGGGAGAAAACTCCAGCAAGGCGTGCGTCTGATGCATCAGCCCGAAACTGAATTCCCGCACCTCGTGATGCAGGTAATCCGGTTTGACCAGCCGCGACTTGATCTCGTCCAACGAGTACCGCAGCAGAAGGGGCGCCCGGTCATCCTGCAAGTAGTCGGCGACGTATTCCGCCGTCGCCGATCGCAACGCCTCATCGAGTGCCCGCCAACTCTCCCGTTCGGTCACGTGATAATCGGAGTGAACCAATAGCGGCGTTCGATCACCTTGAGGTAGAGGGGGGCGAGTCACCCAGTCGGGAAGCTCCTCCCGCTCGGACGATTCTTCCGCCAAGTCCTCGGCCGGCTGAGCGGCAACGACAGGTTCCGCTTCAGGATCCTCGGCCCGCGCCGGGTCCAGAAACAGGCCGTTTCCGCCGAAGAGAATCAAGATAGCCGTAACCGCCGAAGCGACGTTCCGACCTGTCCGAGGCAACCATACGCACTTCATCGCTCCCCTCCTCGTACCGGTTCTCCGACCTTTCGCTGCAGCTTGTCAATGTCCCAATAAGGCGAGGACATCTGAGTTGCCACGGCTATCATGGCGGCCAGCACCATTCCCGCAGGTTGTGGAAAATAGAGGATCAAGTGGAGAATCCACGCCCATCCGACCACGGCGACTAGGGAAACAAAGCGAAATCGAGCCATTCGGAGGGGATCGACTTGCCGCCACCAACCCGGAACCAGGAGCAATCCACCAAAGTAGGCCAGGAAGGCGAACATCTGGGGAGAACCGTCCGGCGAGTACCAACTGGACGGTTGCATCGCTTGAGGGCCCCGGGGAGCCGAGCCGAGAATCCGCCAATCGACTTGAAGAAATTCGGCCAGTCCCGCGGCGAAGAGCCCCAGTAACAGCCCCACGCCCAAGAGGAGCAGTTTTCGTTGCCGCGGTTCCGGGGAAGCAAGTTCCCAAGTCTTCCCCAGTACCAACAGCAACCAAGCACCGATGGTTCCGGTGATCGCCAGCCAGAGACAACTTGCCCAGAAATCGACCGATTGGAAAGCCAAGCGATCCATGGCCAGAAACGAGATGAAGCTGAGCGCCGCGCAGAGCATCGCCGCGATGAGCATCGAACCCATCAGTTCGGCAAGTCGCTGGGGCGGCGACATGCGTCGGCAGGCGTCGCGAGCGGCCAATACCGCTTGCTCGCGGCGCGAGATCCGACGGAGCGGCGGGGGCTGACCACTGGAGACCAACACCAGCGAGCGAACTCCGAAATAAACCAAGTACAGCACCAGGGCCGCGACCCCCAAGGGGAACAAAAATCCACCGTACGCGAAGATGCCGAAAACCAACAGCACCAAAAGGAAAAACTTCGTCGGTGGATTGGAGTCATGCAGGATCCCTCGAATCCCCTGCATCAAGCGCCGAGCGACTTGCACCACCGCTCGAGCCACCGGTTCCTCGGGAAGTGGGGCCTCGGGCGTGGCAGGGCCCCGGTTCCCCGCCGCTCGTGCTTCCGGGCCCGGGGTTCCGCGAGGCGCGGGATTCTCCCGCAAGGGCCCCAGAAAAATTCCGTCGTCCACAACTCCTTCTTGGTCGATATAGATCGGCTTCTCCCGACCGGCTGGATGCTCTCGCCGGCCATCCCCCGCAGCCCCCGCGGGCCCCTTCTTGATGAACTCGGGGAAACCACCCCGAGGCTTCCCGCGCTGCTTGCCGGCCGCCTCATGCAGCGACTCCAACATTTCCCCCACGTTGGAATAGCGATGCTGGGGGTCCTTGGCCAGGGACTTGCGAATCACAGGAGCGAAGGGAGCGGGGACTCGTGACAAGTCGGGGTCGGCCGTCAGATGACGCATGATGATCTCTTGACTCGTCTCCCCGTCAAACGGAACCTGTCCGGTCAGCATCTCATGCAGCATGATCCCCAGCGCATAGATGTCGATCTCCTTCCCATAGACGCCTCGACCAATCTCCGGGGCCATGTAATGAAAGGTCCCCACGCTTTCGGTCTGCCCGCTTCGGCGACTGCAGGAGATGAACTTCGACAGGCCGTAATCACCAATCTTGACGAAATCCCCGTCGGCAAAGATGTTCCCCGGCTTCAAGTCGCGATGCACGATCCCATGGTCATGAAGGTATTTCACTCCCGCCGCCATCCCATCAAACCAGTGCAGCACCAGATCCAGCGGCATCCCCTCCGGATGCCGCTCGACCACGTCCTTGAGCGTCTCTCCACTGACATACTCCATGACCACCCAGGCTTCGCCGGAGGAGTCGTACTTGATGTCATAGAGCGCCAACAGATGGACGTGCTTGAGATTGAGGCACTGAGTAACGCCGCGCAGCTCAATGTCCAGGTGCCGCTGAATGTGCTTCAACGCCACCTCTTTCCCCGCATCGCTGGTGGCGAAATAGACCTCGCCAAAACCTCCGATGCCAATCCCCCGCTTGATGGTAAAGCCCTCCAGCGGGCGCGAACCGCTCGGGTAAGCGAATCTCATCGGTCCCGCCCTCCGCGGAAGTTGCGGTTCAACATTCGTCTCGGGTAATTCGTTTTGAACGCCCATCGTCACACCGATATCTTCCCAGGTAGCGGTCGGTTTGCCCATCGGTCTCGCTCTCCTTCTCTCGAGTACCCCCTACTTCGGCATCCGAGCGAGAACCTTTCCCAATCAGCTCGATTTCTCTCACATTCCTCCGCGAATCGATTCCAGACTGAGCGAAAAATCCTCTCCAATCAGGGACGAATCGAGCGTCAGTTCCCCCTTGCCACTGCAGATCCGGCCGTCGATCTCCAGGTCCCCCATCGCTCGGCAATACAACCGCTCCTCCTTGCGGAACAGAATGACATCCCGAGTCCAATGTTTGCACAACACGTGGTTCGACTTCCTCGGTCCCAACACAATCGACTCAGCCATCAATAAGACGCCGTCCACCGACGGGAAGGTTCGATGGGGAGTCAAAAAATCGAGCCGAGCCGTGGCGCTGAGGGCGTGTGGTTGTCGAAACCGCAAGCGGACCACATCCCCCAATTGAAGCACATCCTCCGAGGCCATCAGACGCGGACCGGTAATCTCCTCGCCGTTCAAATACACCTTCGCCAAGGGGTCCACCAAGTAGTTTTCTCCCTGTCGTCGAATGTGAGCATGATGCCGCGATAAGTCTCCCAAGATAGGAATGTGGATGCGATTCCCCGGTGTCGCCTGCCCCAAGATCACCTCCCGGTTCGGGCTGACCAAGTAACCTCCCACTCCATCCACCCAGAGCAGAAAGCGTGAATCGTCGAGTTTTCTCGGCACCGTTTCCCGTCTCATGCTGCCATCCTCACCCCACCTTCGCCCGAACGGGATTCCACCACGAGGGAATAATCGCCGAGGTTGGAGAGGGTCTTCGGGTCGCTGCTTCGCAAACCAATCCGAGGACATGATCGCTTATCCGTTGTTGCCACGAGAGTGACCACCAGCCAAAAACGGAAACCGAACCGCGGCGTCCGTGACCATCGGATGGCCACCAGGATTGCTCACCCATTGGCTCGCGGGCGAGCCATTGCTCACCAGGATTGGCCGCGGCGGACAAAAAAAGCTCGAGCCACCGTTGGTCTCTCGGTAGCTCGAGCCTCACATGGTGCCAGCCCTGTTAACGGAGATCGACGAATTCGTCCCCCCGGTCACCTCCGAAGTAGCGAGTGACCTCGGACGAAATGTCCTCCGACCGAACTCGCTCGGAACGAACCGGGATCTCCTCCTGATAGTACTCATCGGCGTTGGCAAGTCGAGCGGCCACGTCGATCCGAGCCTGGATGTCACCCAGCAGATCCTTGGTCCGAGCCAGATGGCTATCGTCGAAGTTGAAGTTGCTCCGAGTCTGAGCGACCTGAACCATCTTCATCCTCGCCTCCAATTGCTCGACTTCCACCTCCAACTGGGCCTTGGCCGCCATCATCGCTTCCAGCTTGTGCTGAGCCGCCTGGAGGGCACTCTGCCGAGCCTCGAGGACCTGCCGCAGATGTTGAACCGCGTCCTCCTTGGACTTGTACCGCTGGAACCGATTCTCCAAATCGTCCCGGACCTGCTTGATCGTGTACGTCCGCTTCGCATAGACGAACGTCTCGTCACCCGACTGGAGGTCATCGTTCAGCTTCATGATGTCCTCCTTGGCCTGAGCCAAATCGGACTCGCCTCGGCGAATATTCTCGCCCAACCGCTCCACCGCCACCTCTTCGCGAGCAATCAACGTCATGTTGCGGCGAATTTCCGGATCGAGGTCGCGAATCATTTTCCGAGCCCGCTCCATTTCAAACTCAATCGGCACCGCATCCTTGACCGTCTGGTGCATCCAGCCCGCCGATGTCTTGACATAGCTGACGGCTTCTCGTCCAAACACCAAGCCGACCAGCAGCAGCAAAGCTCCACCTCCCACGATTGCTTTTTTCAACATGTCTCTTCCCCTATACCTACGGATGTTTTGACGCGATGCTTTCACTGACCTTTGGGTGCCTGGCGTCTGTTGGTTCTCGCTTCCCAAGACGCGGGTCCCTGCCCTCAGGGAACATTAAGAACTTCGCACCCCTCGCGATATTCTTGTCTCGGAACGAAAAAAATCCCCAACATTTGACTCGGCGCCCACCGCCTGGAAGTACAGAGACCCAACCCAAATGAGCGGCCTGTTCCATCAACCATCCCCCGCCACGGAATCGCGCAGCCTGCTCGCAAAGCTGCCCGCTTTCCGACCATGCCTCTCGAATTGGGGGATCCCCGACCGGTCCGCCCCAAAACCTCTACCACCTTGGCTGATGGGGACTTATGGTTCCGCCACATAAAAACCGCCTCGCGGCACGAGGTTTGCTACCTGTAGCTGACGACTTGGCGAAGTTGGCGGAATGGCCGGCAGAGATTCGTGGGAGTGTCCCCCGCGAAGGGGTTCGCTGGGAGCCGTCCGTTTGGGCCGAGCTGAATGTGGCTTGACCCGAGCGACCAGAGAAGAGGGGAGGTTCTGCCATGCGAAAACCACATCACCACGATCAACACGATCAACACCACTACAACGGCCAGGAAAAACAGCAGAAGGACGGAGAATCTCCGCAGGTCACCTCCGTGGAGAACCCACCCTCCTCCATCCTGTCGGATGCCGTTACGCTATTATTCACCGACGATCGACTTTTCGCCCCCTTGGCCGCCTGGATCGATGAAGACCTGGCGCGGCTGGAAGAGCGATTCTCGACGTTCCACACGGTCGATTCCCAGCAGGGTTCCAAGCGATAGCGACACGCAACAGGCAATACCATGTCCTCGGA
>JBJHCD010000153.1:0-7749 GCA_050485845.1 Pirellulaceae bacterium
GATGACGCCCGAGCTGGTGATCGCCATGCTCGCTTGTGCTCGCATCGGCGCGGTCCATTCGGTCATTTTCGCCGGTTTCTCGGCCGAATCGATCGCCGATCGCAACAATGACGCGGGGGCGAAACTGCAGTTGACCGCCGACGGCGGCTGGCGACGTGGCAAAAACTTGACACTGAAGGAGACGGTCGACGAAGCCCTGCTCAAATCGCCGACGGTCGAGAAGTGTGTCGTGTTGCAGCGAACTGGAGCGGAAGTGACGATGCACCCGGGGAGGGACTTCTGGTGGCATGAACTGATGGCCGAGGCGGATAGCGACTGCCCAGCCACGCCGCTCGACAGCGAAAACCCGCTGTATATCCTCTACACCAGTGGTTCCACGGGCAAGCCGAAGGGGATTCGTCACACCACGGCCGACTACAACTTGTATACCAAGAAGACCTTTGAGTGGGTCTTTGACCACCGGGACGAAGATGTTTTCTGGTGCACGGCCGATTGCGGATGGGTGACTGGGCACAGCTACGTCGTCTACGGCCCCCTCTCGGCCGGAGCGACCGTCGTGATCTACGAAGGGGCCCCGAATTGGCCGGGTGAGGACCGCTTCTGGGAAATCATTGAAAAATATCGAGTCACGATTTTGTACACGGCTCCCACGGCGATTCGCGCTTTCATCAAGTGGGGTGACCACCATGTCGAGAAGCACGACCTCTCCAGTCTGAGACTGCTGGGGACAGTGGGCGAGGGGATCAACCCCGAGGCTTGGATCTGGTACCACGAGAAAATCGGCGGCGGCCGCTGCCCGATCGTGGATACCTGGTGGCAGACCGAGACGGGTGGCATCATGATGTCACCACTTCCCGGCGCCATTCCCACCAAGCCGGGAAGTTGCACCAAGCCGCTGCCGGGCGTCATCCCGGAGATCGTCGACGAACAAGGGCATCCCGTGGAGGATAACCATGGAGGCTGGCTGGTCATTTCCCATCCCTGGCCCGGAATGCTCCGCGGGATCTGGGGAGACGATGCCCGATACAAGGATCAATACTGGGGTCGAGTCCCTCACAAGTATCTGGCCGGCGACAACGCGCGGCGTGATTCGGATGGCTACTACTGGATCATGGGACGGATCGACGACGTCATCAATGTCTCCGGACATCGGCTCAGCACGATCGAAATCGAAAGCGCGCTGGTCAGTCATCCCCAAGTGGCCGAAGCCGCCGCCATCGGCCGCCCCGACGAACTGAAGGGGCAGGCGATATCCGTCTTCGTCACCCTCACGGAAGGGGAACCCTCCGAGGAGTTGCGAGCCGAATTGCGGCAACATGTTCGGCATGAAATCGGGGCGCTCGCCCAACCCGACGATATCCACTTCACCAATGCCCTTCCCAAGACGCGGAGCGGAAAAATCATGCGACGCCTGCTGAAGGATATTGCCGAGGGGAAAGAGAGCGTCGGGGACACGACCACTCTGGAAGATTACACCGTCCTCGCTCGCCTCCGCCAGGAAGAGGCGTAGCCGAGTTCGAGTTACCCTTGAACAAGTGTGTCAGTGGCTCGCCGGCGAACCGCCCGGGGAGTGACCGTGGAGCAGCTTTGGATGCGGAGCAAATCGGCAATGGTTCGGCAGAGGCATGATTCAAGGTGGGATGATTCGAGCCGGAGTAATTCGAGCCGGGGCGGTTCAAGCCGGAGTGACTCGACGTGGATCGCTTCGGACCGTGGGGACGTCGTCCCGCCGGGTTGTTGGTGTCCCGCCCCGAGCCGTCGGTGTCCCGCCACGAGTCGCCGGCTTTCCGCCGCGATTCTCCTGACACTCCTTGCCACCACCAGCCTCCTCGTTCAAGCCGAAGAAAGATCGGAGCCCCAACCCATTCCCCCCTCGGTCGACCGCTCACCGGTTGACTTGGTCCTGGGGCCGGACGAGTCGTGGATGGTGGTCGCCAACCAGACGGCCTCCTCCCTCTCTCTGCTCCGGACCGACGATGGCCAGGTGCTCGACGAACAGCCGGTTGGGGAACGCCCCGAGTTTGTCGTCTTGGCGCCGGATCAGTGCACGATCCTGGTGAGCTGCAGTTTTGCGGGGACCATGGAACGATTCGTGGTCGAGGAAATCCCCGCGGGGCAGGACGATGAATTGTCGAGTAGTGGTTGGCGATTTCGGCGAGCGGGCGTGGTGGAGGTCGGCTTTCATCCCCATGGAATTGCCGTCTCGGGGGACGGCAAGACGGCCTACGTGGCCCTCTGCGCCGCCGACCAGGTCGCCGTGGTCGACCTCGAACGCGACGAGGTGATGGACCACATTTCGGTAGGCCGTTGGCCTCGCTATCTCGCCCTTTCACCCGATGAGACTCGTCTGGCCGTCGGTACCAGCGGAGATCGTGGAATCACGGTGGTCGATACGGCCAATCGGGAAACGATGTTTACCGAACGGTTCATGGGACTGAATATCGGTCATCTCCAAGTCTCCCGGGACAATCAGTTCGTTTACTTCCCCTGGATGGTCTACCGCCACAATCCTGTCACTGTCCGCAACATCCAACTCGGCTGGGTGTTGGCCAGTCGAGTGGCCCGAGTTCGATTGGACGGTCCGGCCCGTCGCGAGGCCCTTTCACTCGATCCGGCGGGAAAAGCCGTGGCGGATCCTTTCGGTTTGGCTCTGACCAGCGACGAGCAGCGGATGATCGTCTCCGCTTCGGGAACCAAGGAGCTGCTGAACCTCCGCCTCTCGGACATGCCCCTGCAGGATTACGGGGGAACGGATCACCTCCCTCCATCCTTGCTGGACAATCGGGAACGGTTCGACCGGATTCCGCTCGATGGCCGCCCCATGGGAATCCGGCTCTCGGCCGACGATGACACGGTCTATGTGGCCAATTACTTGAGAAACTCTGTTCAGGTCGTGTCGCTCCAAGAGCGACAGGTCGTTAACGAATGGTCGCTCGGTGGCCCCTCGGAACCCTCGCTGGCTCGCCAAGGCGAGGCGATCTTCCACGATGCCACGCGAAGTCTTGATCAGTGGTACAGTTGCCACAGTTGTCACTACAACGGGGGCATCAACTCGGAACGAATGGACACGGACAACGACGGGAGTCGATTTACGTTCAAGACCGTACTCCCCCTCTACCACCTGATGGAAACCGGGCCCTGGACATGGCATGGCTGGCAAGAGGACTTGGACGACGCCATGCGAAAATCAATCACTTCCACCATGCAGGGGCCCGAACCGCCGGCCGAGGACGTGGCCGCGCTGTTGGCCTACTTCAGCCACCTGACCGCTCCTCCGAATCCCTACCGAGCGGCGGACGGACCGGAATTGAGTCCGGCGGCCGAGCGTGGCCGAGCGATCTTCGAGGGACATGCCGGATGCATCCAGTGCCATCATGGGCCCTACTTCACCGATGGCCAATTGCACGACGTCGGACTGACCGGACCTCAGGATCGCTACCCGACGTTCAATACCCCCACGCTGATCGGCGTCTATAAGAAGACGCACCTGTTGCATGACGGCCGAGTGGAAACGTTGGATGAGTTGCTACGGGGACCTCATGATCCGGCGAAAGTGGCAGGGGAGCGAAGTCTGACCGATGAGGAACGTCAGGACTTGATCGAGTACCTCAAGCGACTCTGAGCCTCTTCGTCTCAGCGGAGGCTCCTCAGAAGAATTCCTCGGCAATCTGTTCGGCATCCGTCAGGTAGTCGCTCAGTTGGCTCTGGTAGTCGAGCGTCTCTTGGATCTCGGCCAATATTCTTTCGTAGTCGGCCCGATCCCCGTCGGTCAACGGTCTTCCCCTGCGGTCCGCCAGCCACTTCTTGGCGACCTGGTGCGTTCCCGCGCGAAATTCCCACACGGATTCACTCACTCGAGCGATTTCCTCGCCGGGCCCCGTCCAGATCGCTCCCTGCTCGTAACAGGGAAAGCGTGGTTGAACGCGCCACATCTTCCCCGCGTCTGGTGCGGCACGGCCATCGGACGGCGCGGACCGGCCGACCCGGAGGTGGCAGTCCAGGAGGCGTTTTCCGCACCGGCTCATCGACTCGAACAAGGATCGATTTCGAGGAAACACGATGGGGGGGAAGCCAGAGCGAAGGGAATCGGCATAGGCGACCTGATAAGTCTCGGCATGCAGCAGGGCGTACAGGTAGTGCCCCAAGTCTTCCGGACCCCATGTCGTTTCCAAGTCTCCCACGCCCCATGGTTGCCACGTCAGGCTCCATTGCCGCGACAGTTGGAGAACCGTGGTATTGGAGAAATTGGCCACTCGGTCCGACGTCGTCTCCCCCGACTCGTCGCCGATTCCCTGGACAATTCGATAGATGGGAAACAGGTACTCATTGCCCCGGTTGTCCGATCGCAGAATTCCGTCCAACACCACTTGGTCCGACGCCCAAATGAAATTGCAGGGCTGATTCGGCAGCATCTGGCGACGCGTAATCAGTCCCCAGTTCCCCGGCGCACACCAGACGTCCATCAACTCGGTTCGCGGCCAATCGATCATCCAACTCGCCCAGAAAATCACTCGGCGGTCCCACGGACGATAGAGGCAGCTCCGGAAAAGGGAACGTGGATCCGCCAGATTTCGTAGTCTCCGGCGAGCTTCCCCCAGCTTCCAGCCACGGGTGTCCCCAGCCGGGTAACGGCGAGAACGGGCTCGAGGAAAAAGCCGAATCCGAATCGACGTATCGGCCACCCGAGGATCGGCGAACAACGCCAATTTGCTCTCGAGTTCTTCGGCCGAATAGGCAACCACCAAGTGATCCCGAGCGGTAACCGGGACTGAATTGCCCAGGGGCATCAGCTCGTTCAAGGGGATCCCCGTCGGCAAGCTGGGATGCTCTGATTTCCCGCGAGGAGTGAACGGATAGAGCGGGCCGACCGGGCGGGGATCACTCTCCCGAACTGCCGGTGCTTGTAAACATGGCTCGCTGAAGGATTCCAGTGCCGGCTCGCGAGATGGCATGGCCGTTGACCCGGCCGTTGACCCGGCTGTTGACAGGGGAGATGACGAGGAGGATGACGAGGCAGGTTGCGGGCGAGTCGTTCCACAAGTCGGCTCGTGCGACGGTTTGCGTATCGGGGCGGAGCCCACGGATGTCCCGCCATCCACTGAAAGCTCCCATTCCGGATGTCGAAGTTGGCGGAGCTTTTCCACTTCGGTTCCCACGACATCCCATCGCCGGAAATGGGGCCTGGGTGATTGGCCATGGAGAGCTGGTGGCTTGCGGAAGTATCCAATCGCCGTTCCTTGGGCAATTCCGAACAAGTTGAAGTCCGGCTGACCATCCAATGTCATCTCATGCCGTTTCCGATTCCCATGCAGATCGATGATGGTCACTCGAGGGAATGCCTCCAGCAATGACTGACGCATCCCTCGGAACGTGATGTTATCCAGATATCCATGATTGGAGACGAAAGCGACCATTCCCACCCCAGCCCGCTCGACCTGCCACTGAGCGTATCGAAAGAACTGGACATAGTCGTCGTTCAGCCAGACTTTTTTTTCGTTCAGCGGTTGGCCATCGACATGAAAGTAGCTCGCCTCCCCTCCCACGCCGGCGGCTTGTCCTCGCAGGAGCCGCTGCATCCACACCGAATCGTTCGCGGAAATTCCGGAGAACGGAGGATTGCCCAAGACGATCGTGAACGGGGCGATCGGCTTGCCGGGGAAGAGGGGACCGAACGCGTCGGGACTCTCTCTCTCCGTTGGTTGGGGGCCGGCCAGAGTGTCGTGAGGCTGAACCAGGGCTGGGAATGATTCGGTGAACCGAAACCCGACGCTTCTGAGCTGGGCGGCCACGTTCAGTTGAGCCACCAGGCAGGCGGGAATCAGAAGTTCGTAGCCGCGAATCCGCTTGAGTCGCTCCGCCAGAAAGCGATCAAAGGTTGTGACGCATGAAAGGTCAGGGGAGCATCTCTCCGCGATCCGCGTAATCACTTCCACCAGGAACGCACCACTCCCCGCGGCCGGATCGAGCAGATGGAGAAATGGGAGCTGAGCGTGGGGCGTTTCCGGGAAACCGAGATCTTCCCATGAGGTTGGGTCGGCGAATCCCTCAAGAAGTCCGAACTCGGACTCCAGCAGTGCTTCCACGTCAGATACCATCCGCTGAACGACGACCCGAGGCGTATAGTAGACGCCCCGTTGTTGCCGTCCGCTGGGATCCACCTCGGCAAGAAACTGCTCGTAAAAATGCGTAATGAACCAAGAGGTTTCGTGTGCCGGCCCGTTGTTTTCGTCCGGACCATCGACCGGGGGCCGTGCCAGGCCTGAGAGAGACTTGAGGAGGGACTCGGGAAGTCGCTCCCACGGGGACGAGTGGTGGGTAGCGTGGGAGGTGCCGCGTGAGTCCTTGTCTGGCTTGCTTTCCTCGGCGGAGTGTCTCCCGCCGGAGTCCTTCCCGTTTGTGCTGTCCCCGTTCTTGTTGGCCCCGTTTGTACTGTCCCTGTTTGTACTGTCCGGGCACGGGCGTTCCCGCTGGACCAGTTCGATGGCCAGCCGCAGCGTCCCTCGCCACTGTGGTTCGGCTTGTGCGATCAGCCACGGAGCGATGGGAGGTCGAGCCAGTTCGGGTTGACGGGACAGGATGGCAACGGCGGATACGAGAGCCTGGGCGGTGTGGTGAGCCCAGGTGATCCGATCGCTTCCAGATTTGGCCGAGCCTCGCCGAGGGGATGGGCCCGTGGGAGGGGGAAACGATCGTGAGTCCATTCCGAGGATTCGAGCTTCCTGGTCAGGAAGCCCGAGGAAGAACTCGGCGAGTTGCCGGGAGGCCCGGGCAAGTTCTCGAGCGATTTCTCGAGCAACGCGGGTCGAGTTCCGGGGCGTATGGACGTTCAATTCGAATGACCCGCGAGACTGGAAAGACGGTAGACATGATCGGCGTTGGCATGCCAGAGACCGGCCTGGAGTTCCGGATCGTACGTGGAGACGATTTCGCGAAGGGCGAGGACCCATTGGCGGTACGTCGCGCCCAGCAGGCAGACGGGCCAGTCGCCTCCGAAGACGACACGTTTCGGGCCGAATGTGTCGAGGCAATGCGTGACGATGGGAGCCAGGTCATTGGCGGTCCATCCGGTCGGGGCACTGGCGACGATTCCAGAGATCTTGCAGGCGGTGTTGGGAAACTTCGCCAGCCGTTCGATGTCACGTCGCCATTGGTCGGGATCGTGGGGAGGGGGGCTGGTATCGTCGTCCGATCGAGGGCGGAAGGCGGTGGGGTTGGCATTTCCGCAGTGGTCGAGAATGAACTGAGTCTCCGGACACTGCTCGACCAATTTTGCCCCATCTCCCAATTCACCCGGCCGCATGCAGAGATCAAAACTCAATCCCCATTCCCCCAGCAATTGAATGGAACGGACGAATTGAGGTTGCAGGCAATAGCCGGCGGGCGTCCCGCCATGCAGCACTTGCCTGATTCCCTTGATGTAGGAGCTATCGCGAAATGGGCGGAGGTAGTCGGCGAACTCGTCCGAGTTGGGACGACCTGAGATGATGGCGGCGACGGTGACGCCCCCTTGTCGGCAAATCTCAATCAATGCTTCCGCTTCCGCCCGTTGCTGCTCGGGGACCACGTCGACCTCCATGTAGATCGCGCGCGTCACATTCAGCCCATCGGTTGCCTCGGCAAACTCCGCCAATCCGTAATCTTGGCGGAGGATTTCCGGAGCCCCTTCGAGCCAAGCCAGTCGAAACTTGCTTAGGTCCCACAGATGCTGGTGCGTATCAGTGATCGGATAAGGGGCCGACTCCGAATCGT
>JBJHCD010000153.1:7759-9352 GCA_050485845.1 Pirellulaceae bacterium
CGCCGAACCCCATGCCAACGACCCACCCATCCAGGCGGCAGTGGCGAGGCGATTGAATTGGCGGCGATTAAACTGGGGGCGATTGAGCATCAATGAACTCCTTCGAATAGGAACACGAAGCCGGCCCATGCAACTCGAGCGAACTCCGGATCGGAACCGAATCCCCGGCGAAATGTTGCTGGCGGCCGATGGATTCGCGCTGGGAAGCCTTCTCCGGTTGGAGATTCTCCCAAAGTTGCCGACGCTGCTCAATACACCCACACCATTCGGCCCATGGGTTGTCGAAAAGGGATCGGCCGGGCTAATCTATCTGGTTCGAGTGCTTCCAGGCACGTTCCGTTCCTTCCCAATTCTTCCTACACGTCCGACTCCCTCCAAGGACCCAGGAAGCTTTCCGTCGCCAGGGCTCTCGGATCGAGGACGTTCCGGACCAACTCTCGACGATTTCCCACGGTACACTTCGCACACCCGGCGAGTTCTGCATGATGCCACCGGACCGATCCGATCTCACGCCCGGAGACGAGCATCCTTGGGGCGACCTGTTGAAGGAACATGATCAGCGGATGGAAAAGCTTGCTGGTCCGATTTGGTTGGGGGCGGAGCCGACGTTCGCCGACCGTTTCTCTTGGGCACCCGAATGGCAGACGGCGGCCTTGGGGCCGGACAAGGAATCGCGTGCTCGCCGGATGATCGTCCACTTGGCGATGGCAAAACCGGGAAGCGTCATTTTGCGGTCCCGGGGACGACAGTACCCGAACGAACCGGGACCTCGGTGGAGTTTCGGAATCTACGGCTATCGCCATGGTCGCTCGTTCCACCAGGGGCCCCCCGACCCGTTGCTGTTCGCGGAAATGAACCGGAAGAGGGCTGGGGTCGAGTGGAACGCGAACCAAGGAGGTTTCAGTGCCAAGCGGATGGATCATGGCATCTCGAGTCCGATGGTGGGACCGTCGTCGCCGCCGTGCGGGTTGGAACGCCAGACCAGCTGGGCCAACCAGGTACGCCAACTCGCACACCGATCCGGCTGGCATGCCCACCACATTCCCCCTTCCTTCGATTCACTCCACCGCATCCTCTTCTCATCCAGCATGGATGTGTCGTTGTGGAACTGGGAAACCGATCCGCGAGTCACTCGCGGTTGGCTCCAGTCGTTGGACGCCGAAGCGATAACCTCTTCGGATACGCTGGCGGACGAAGGTATTCTGCTGGTCTTGGCGGGAGCTTGTCCGAGCGACGATTCGTGCGAGGCGGCCGCTTGGCAGCTGGAGTTGCCGGGCGTCCGATCGTGCGATCACTTCCGGCTCCTACTGGAGATTGTCTCCGAGGCAACCGCCCGATCGGGATGGGAGCAGATGATCCTGACCGGCTATCCACCCCCGGTGAATGAATCGGTATTTTGGACCACCATCACTCCCGATCCGGGGGTGCTCGAAGTCAACATGGCGCCGGCCAGCAGTTTGGAGGAATTCAGTCACGAACAACAACTATTGCATCAGGCTGCTCGATCCGTCGGACTGGAATCGCGTCAGTTTCTCTTCAATGGCCATGAACTCGATTCCGGCGGCGGCCAGCATCTGACTTTCGGCGGGGCTT
>JBJHCD010000154.1:0-9282 GCA_050485845.1 Pirellulaceae bacterium
CGGTACATCGCGCACGCAGTCTCTTCGACGTGACTTACATTTCCGAGAATGAAACTGACCGGCTTGACGCTGCCGACGACGACGGTACTGATAACAGCACTACTGATGACAGCGCTACCGATGACGACGACGCAGCTGGGCACGGCGAGTCGGACGACGAATGTCCAGATAAAGACTCGTCAGAAGCTGAGAAGGCTCCCGCCGAAGGGGAGTCCGAGCCGAGTGCCTCGGAGCGGCTTACTAAGCTGGCGGAAAAGTACCCGGATACGTTCGAGCGTCTCGTGAACGCCCTCACATGGTGGATCCGACTGGGGGATCCAAGTGCCCGTCCGGATGTGGAGGAGGGACACATCGAGTGGTCGCTCAATGACCGGGTCGCTCAGCTGGAAAAATGGGTGGACGAGGCGATGCAGCAAAATGAGCTATGGGAGCGGCGGAGAAGTGCCGTGGAAGCACTTCACCAGCTCACGACGCCTCCGGAAAGTGAGGAGGGGGAAATGACGCACCTCTCTCCACTGCAGCGCCAGGTCTTGGAAATGGAGGCTCGAGTTCGAGAGGCGGAACGTGAGCAGGCATTAAGAGAGCGATTGGAGAAAGCGAGAAAGCGGCTTCAGGAACTGAGGAATGTGGCACCGCAAAAGGTTCCCCCAGCAAGTGACGATCAGGAGCATCAAGCGGCTTCCTTCCCCAAGTCCTTTCACTTTGCTTCCGCGGCACATTTTCCGATGCGAGACTTTGGATTGCAGGGGGAACTGTTGGAACGGGATGGGCTGGTCATCTATGAGGGCATGCAGTTGACCGTGGCCTCGAATGGAGACTACCGAGTCCGTTTTCGCAGCAGTCACCCGCAAGTCCCCGTGACGTTGCGTTTACAGTTGAAGATCCAGACGGCCCCGAATGATCCTTGGTACACCATTACGCTCAGCCCGATCCATATTGATCCGTCGAGTGGGGGAACCTCTTTCACGACTCGATGCTCGGAAGCGACATGGAGTTGTGATGGTGAGGGATGTTGCGAGCCCGCTCGGTTGTGTGTCTGCTCGGGGAATAGCGAGTTGCTTCGTCGCTGCTTTGAACAGTTGGATGGAAAAAACGTCACCATCCACCGCACCGGGACCGCTCAATTCGGTTACGGTTACGCCAGTCACCGATAGGAGGAGAGTTATCCGGCTCAGGTCCGGCAAGATTCCTGACGGCGTCGCTCCCTTTGGGAGCAACCGTTTCGTTCGATGCGACGCTCCGTGAGACGTTGTGTTTTTGGATATCAATCAAGATAGAGAATCGTTTTCCAGCAAGGAATCTCAGCGAACGGTCTCTAGGGAGGCATCCATTCCAACCTCGCGTCGTTGTGCCTGTTCAATGGTCTTCCGTCGCTCATGCTCGCCAATCTTTTCCGCCCGAAACTGGCTTCGGTCGGGGTCAAGAAGGGCCGAGCCCAGGGGCAAGAGGCGTACGGTATTCTTGATGGGCAGGGTAAGGCCTTCCATCGCGGACGTGGTATCGATGTACGTCTCCTTGAGAACTTGACTCGAGGTTGTCGTAACATGGGAGGCATGGTCCCGCACGTGGCCCGCCGTCTCTTGAATCTTGGGCCAATGGACGGCTTGGGCCACTCGTCGTTTCCAGGGAACCCCGCTGCGATATTTCACCGACGGGCTTCCCAAGGGTCCGAAGACGACCTTGATTCCGTGAGGACCGTAATCGTATTCGATTCCCTTCGAGGTATAGATGACTCGAGGTGCTCCTGGAAGCATTTGCACCGGGATATAACATCGCTCGCCCGTCTTCGGATGATTGGCCACGATGATCGACGGGCCACCGGGGAGGATTTGCGCCTGGAAGGAACGGTCACCGGTGTAATAGTAACGGTGGACGAGAATGGTGGGGGGAATGTCGACCTCGAGTTCCGAGCCGAATTGTCCGGGACGGAGGAGCACGGCGGGATTTCCATGCGGGTCGACTCCCGGATCCAAGACTTCGATTTCCAGCGTGGGAGGCACGTTGGCTGGAGGTGGCTGAGCCGCCCAGACTAAACCGGGCAGCAGGGCTACGCCTACCGCGAACAGAATTTGCACCGCCAGGGATGGTAGGCATCGTTGTCTGCTGCATGCCATGGTCAGGAACCTCTTCTTGGCGGAACTGATTCGGGAAGTCTCGAGAATAAGGGCTCGAGTGAACGATGGACAACGGATTACCATCATGGGCGGTAACTGAACTCGACTTCCACTCGATCGATCAACGGCAACGCCGCCGCTAATTCTCGACTATTTCCTCGATGCCGGAGATGGCGGGGTTCTCCGTTTTCGACCCAAAAATGTACGGGACCAAGATCCACGAGTACGGGTTTGGGGACCAAGTTACCGACCTCGGAAGGCTCTTCTCGAAAATTACCCAAACAGCGCAATTGGACGGAGAATTCGTTGCGGCGGATGTGCAGACGGGGGTTGTATGTATTGGCTTGGCCAGCGGGGGGGCGCCTGTTTTGATCTCCCCGTAAGCTCAACGTCCAGTCGCCATTGGGTTGGATCTGCACAGCCACCTGAGAGATCGAGCAATGGTCGATTTCCAGTTGCGGTTCCGAGAGGACAAAGAGATGAATTGAAAGGGGCGTGGCCGTCTCCACTTGACCTTCGACTCCAACGGTCCATTCCAGCGGAGCGGCCGGTAGCAGTAGCGCTCGGCGACTTGTGGCTGTGATGAACCCGACCTGACGCGGAAACGGGTAGTTACGGTCTGGAATTCCGGTCAGGCATTCGGGGCGAGTTCTCGCACGATGAACGAACGGTTCGACTCCCCAGGTAGATCCAGCGTGCCCGCTGGTGAAGAGCAGCATGGCAAGGAGGGTGCGTTTCATGTTGGATGGGACTCCTGGATGTACCGCGTGTTGGGCTGTTTGTCGGCAGTCGGTCATGGGGCGGCCTTGACGGTGGACCGTATGGGCTCTGCCGTCCGCCGGTCCATGACCATGACGGAGCGGTTGATGGAAGCTGACGACTAAAATGACTTACGGTCGAAGTTGGAATTCCGTGCCACGTGGGGAACTGGTGGGAGGATCGACTACGGGTTCCGGATCAGGGCGTTTCGGAGCCAGTTCGTCCAGTGGGAAGGAATCGACGAATACACGTTCGGGAGTACCTCGGTCTCGCCCCGGTAGGAACAAGGCACCTTCACGGGACTGAGATGGTACAAAGTCACTCGGAGGATAGGTGCGATCGAGTTGGTAACCTTCCTGCAGTTCGCTGTCACGATAATCGAGTCCAGGACCTCGGTAGCCATTGGGATGCATCGAGGGTATCGTCTCTTGGCTGCGGTAGAGGTCCGGGCGACGATTTCCCTCGGGAACGCGGAGGAATTCATCGACTTCCGAGCTGGCATGATCGTATACCCGGTTTTGCAGTGCTCGGTGGCGACCGCGGACCAGGAACTCGTCATTGGCCAGTCGTAAGGGATCGAGGTCGGCCACGGAGGGGGCCCACCGCATTCCCATCAGGTCGAATAGAGTCGGAAAGATTGTGGCTTGAGCGAGAATGATGTTTTGCTGCAGTGATGACTCCTGGGAAGGCAAGGGACGCCACAGTGCTCCCACGACGGGAATGTCCTGCAGGAGGGGAACACCTTGGCCGGTCCGTGCTGCCTTCAAGGCGACCGTGTAGCGGCTTACTTCTCGCAGTTCGAAGTTGCTGAGCTGGACATCGGTGTCAATAAAGTGACGCTTGACGCGTCCCAAGTGCTTTTCGTCGGCGCGTACCGGTTCGCGGACATTCGTCGTGTACATGTAGTGGAAGTCGAAGACCACGGCTTGACCATCGGGTTGGATGACCGGCCGAATTTCGAAACCGGTCCCCGTTTCAAACTTATAAATGGCGGGATCCGGGATCAGATTTTCCAGGTTCGATCCGAACTGGGGACCACCTCCCCCTGCTTGGGCGAGGACTTGTTCGGTGGTGGTTGAGTTCAAACCAGGCAGGACATTCCGCACCAGGCCGAAGCCGGCGGCCGTGCCCGCGCCGGGACTGGCGGTCGACTGGGGGCCATGGAGCCGAGTGCTACTGAGAAATGTGGGATCGTTCAGCAGCGCCCCGAAGTCGCGGACGTTGGCCAACGCCCCATCCATGGCCTCCTTCAGCAAGAAATCGCGGGGAGGTAGGTCAAACTCGAACGTGGCCCCTGGAACCACCTTGGCAAACCCGCGGTTATTCGTCAGCACGCTGGTGGTCTCGGTTTGACCGAACTGCACATCCCAGTACGTGCTGGTCTCCCGCACATAGCGGAATGTCGGATGATAGAACTGGGTATTGAAGTCGTCGTCCAGCGCGGTGGTCAGGCGTTTGAGGTAGTTGTCGACATTGGCCACATGGGCCCGAGTTCCCTCGAGCAACTCGATGTACTTCTCCTCGAGTTGATCGATCAGCATGTCCAGAAACTTTTTGTGGTCCAGGGGCCGGCGCGACGCTTCGGCAGCCCGCCGCGCGAACTCCACTCGAATCGATTCTCCCAGAAGCTTCTCAAGGCTATCATCAATGGTGCGCGACATCTGGCGAGCTTTGTCCGCTAGTGTGCCACTCGTCCTTTTCTCGATATCGCCTTTTAATTTGCTCCATGTGGCGTACAGTTGTTGCACATCCAATTCTGGATCGGCAAGCGACAACAGAATGGTTCGTAACGCCTCGACATAGTTTCTTGTCTCTGTGCGAATGCTGGCCGCGATGTCTGCGACTTCGTCCAACGCGAGCACGATGGCGAGTTGGTTTTCGAAAACCAATTCGACGTCGTCGACATTCGTTTTTTTGACTGCCTCTCTGGCGAGGTTCAGCCGCTTTGTGGTCTCGGGATCGAGGACGAACGAGTCCTTAATGTGGTGGATGGAGTCGAGAGTCTGTGTCTTCGCCTGCCCCAGGAATTTGCGAATGTCATCTTCCCCCCGTAAGATTCGTACCTGCCCTTGTTTTAGGTTGATTTTGAAGTCAAAACTCCAAAGTTCATAACGACAAGTTCCTGGAAACCAGTAATCGGGGATTGCTGGTTTGAATGTCACATCTGGTTCTTGTCTGCGTAACTCCATCTCAAGTGCGAAATAGAATTCATCGTTCAACTCCCTCAGGCGGTCCATAAAGCTCGTGAAATCAGGAAGGCTCTCGCGACGCATAAGCTTTCGCGGTGCTTCTTCCCGAAAGCGGACAAGATAGGAGCGCAATTCGTCCGAGGTCCGCTCGTGTTCCATCAGGCCTTGGACCAAGGGATCCTTGTCGAGTACCTTCGTAAGAGCGCTTCCCACGTCGCGAGAGATAACGCTTCGATACAGATCGGCAAAGTCGACGGCCTCACGAATCTCGTCGTCGATACTGAGTACCTCACCTCGGAATTGGGCAATACCTCTTGCAACCGTTACCTGGTGAGTCTCCCGATCTCGTTGACGAGTTCTCAGGGTGTCCTCAGCCTCCTTTTCTCGCTGACGAGCCTTGATGTATTCCTCATCCGGATTGCCCATGCGCTCTTCAATGATTGCCCGCTCCATCACTCGCTGCTTGTACTCCATTTCGGTCACCAGCCGGCTTTTGAAGATTTGTGCCAGTCGGATAAACTCCCGCTGCAGGGGAGTCATGGTGTCGTCATGACCCACCTCGGCATGGAAGAAGGCACGAAGCGACTCAAAGCGGGCGTTGTGCGCCAAGGGATAGAACTTGGGAGGGTGACGCAGATCGAGTTTGCACTGCTTGGCGGCGGTCAGGCCGGCCTCGATATAACGAGCTTCCGCGGCGGGAAGTTCCGAATGAATGAGTGAATCAAATTCGGCCAAGATCTCGTGGCGAGTGGTCTGCTTGGCCAAGGAGAGGAGGTTAAGGGCCGAGGCGAGGCTGGTCGTATCCATGGAATGAAGCGACAACAGCTTATTCCCGGTTCGCAGAAATTCCGAGTCCATGGCCTCGAGTTCACGGATAAAGTCCTGTCCGAAGAACGCGTCCAAGTAGCGGCGGTCCCGGTCCTGCTGACTGTCGCCGGGATACAAATGTCGTATTTCATCCGCCTTCCGCGTGGCGACTTGTACCACGGCCCGCCGCAGCATTTCCGACGACTGAAGGGTGAGAAAGCGAGCCTGATCGATGTACAGCTGGACCAGATTGGCAACGTTTTCCATCCTCGGTTGCTTCTCGCCATTGATCTGGGCTGAGTGGACGGAGATACGGACCTGGCCCACCGGTGAATCGATCTGGTCGATCATCGTGCGAATCGTGTTGATCCCCTTCAGCGGACCACGAAGATGAATCAAGCCCTCGCCAATCACGGATACCGAGACCTGCTCGACCGGATCTTCCGAAGTGGGGCGACCCGGAGCGTACGTGTCGGGGTCTGCCTGGGCTGCCGCCACTTCACGGCGGAATTGTTCGGATCGAGCCAGGTTTTCGTCCGACTCCAGACGCTGCGCGGTCTCTCGCGCCTCCGTCTCCCTTTGGCGAGCGTTCTCGACATCGGCCTGCTGCCGTCGGGCTCGATCACCAAAACTACGAGCGGCAGTCTGCAACTGCTGAAGCAACTCGGGCGTCGCTTGATTGGATAGCTGAGCGGACTCGAGTTCCCGCAGGGTTTGGTTTAAGGCCCGTTGTGTCTCCTCGAGTGCCTGTTCAGCTCGTCGTGTCTCCTCGGCCTTCGTCACCGCCGCACGCTCCGCGGCCTGGCGCGAGGCGGTCATCTGGTCGGCTAGTGTCCGTGCTCGATCCGCCAGTTGCCGCGCCGTGTCGACACCCTGACGGTTGTACGAGCGGACTCGGCGGTTAATGATTTGGGCAACTCGGTGAGCGTCCCGGTAGTAGTACAGCCGAGCGACGCGTGTCTCTACCTTGTCATGGGGATTGAAGCCGCTGGGGGTTCGCCGAGGTTGCGTGAATTCGGGGTAGCGCACATATTCTCCCGTGCTGCCCGAGATGCCAGGTCGGACAGAGGGCTCGGAGGGGGCCAGGCTGTCGAGTACGCTTCGCTCTCCCAGGATACGAACGAAGGTGGAACCCGGAATACCCTCTTCCCCTTCCAGTTGATTTCCATAGACGTCCTGAAGTTCCCTACCATCGATTCTGAGTTGATATAGGGCGGCTTGCGGTGCCGGGAACCGGAGGGCAATCATGTTACGCTCGGCGTCGAACTGGGTGGCTTCGATGGCAATATTGTCACTAGATTTCGCGAAATCAAAGCTTCCCTGCTCGTCACTCCGGCGAAGAGTTATGACTCGTCCCAATTTCGTGAGTAAGTTCGATCCGTTGGTTTCAAGTTGAAGTCGGTTTTCCGTGTTGAAGAAGATCCGCAGATCCCGAACGCCTGCAGCGGTTCCGAAATTTTCTGGCTCGACGCGAATCACTCGTGGGCCGGTAGTGCGAACCGCGACCGTGATGCGCTCACTGCGTGCCGGCCGATTCTCGGGCGTAAGGACAGGGACATTTCCTCGCCAAAGTTCAGCCCAAAGTTCCTGAGTTCCTTCCAAAAGTTCGCCGGCACGGAGGGTGACCTTGTTCACTGAATTGTCGATTGCGATCGATGCCAAGGGGACGGAACTTTCCGAACTTCGCAACTGGACGATCGAATCATCGGGGAAGTTGATGGGAGTGATACTGAATTCAAAATTCCAGTCTTGACGGTTGATTCGGTACCGGGTTGAGCTTTCCTCTTCCGGGGCCGAGCCATCTGCTTCGGTCATCGGTCGTAGAATCAGATTCGCTCCAGCCGACAGCGGACGTCGATTTGAGCTATTGAACACAATGATTGGTCGGGAAAAGTTGTGGTTTTCACCGATAATGGCCCGCATCAGGATGTGATGGTTGTTCTGGTCCACATTCACCGCGTCGGGAGTAAGGTCAAGTTGTAGTTGCTGATTCCAATGACCGGGTGTCATGGAGTCACTGGTGACCGAACTCGCCACCGGCGTAGGCTGAACTTCGAACACGTTATCCTGCTCGATTGGAACTGGTGTCGCTAGCTGAAAGGAGTACATCGAGTTGGTTAATTGTTGCCTGCCGCGAAGGCGAAGGATCGGACGCTCTCCAAACAGTTGGATTGGCGGGCTGACGGTGCCGCTAGCACGCGGGATGACTCGGTAGTCGAGATGCTCGTTTAGGGAGTAGCCATCGACAATGAGCGGCGTAATGTTCGAAGGGCGAATGATGCTGCCAAGTGTCTTTACTTCATCGTTATCCACGGAGCACAACGTGATGACAGAGTGGGGATCCTTTAGTGGCACTGCTTCACTTGAGGAACTGAGTTCCCTTGTGTGCTCACCATTGACCATCAGTTTGTACTTCGTGCCTGCGGGGAGCCCCGATAAGTGGAGAGTGACGGTCCCATGAGGAGAAAAAAGTCGGACCTCCGTTTCTCCCGAATCAAGTTTCCATCGGTAAGTGACATCACCGTTGATGGTCTCTTCCACGCTTTCTAGGCTGACGTTGGCAAGATCATCCGCAGTGTTCGAATAGAGGGCCGTCAGTGTGGTCCAATGAGAGGCTTGCTGCACGTTGCCGGAGTCCACGTCCCGCTGCTTACCATCGACCCCTTCCATCGTCGGATAGGGGAGTCGAGTGACTTCGGCAGGGTCCAGGGACAGTAGATGGGGATCCTCTGTCGAGGGATTTCCCGGCAACAGTAGCCAGTTTAGGCATTGCCCCAGTCCGACAAGCAGAACGACGCTCAGCGCAAAGCGGTGTTTGGCGATCACTCTGACGAATCCTTTCGTGCGAACAGTCTGCCGGACGCGGGAACCTGAGCCTCTTCCATCTCGGGATAACAGCGGCTTGCTCGGTTAATGGAGACGCCGCGAAAGGGAACTCACGAAATGGCGGAAGTGAGCTGAGCGGCCCCCACCTCATGTGGTCGGGACGACAACGCTAATGGTTAATTTCGACATAACCGGCACAACTCTTCACCTGGAAACCCACCGATATAGCTCAAATGAGACCGACAGGGTCCCTCGCGGGGGGCGAAGTCGCGGCAGCCAGTGGCAGACGTGGGTTGGCCAGAGTCGCCTTACGTTCCCACGTAAGTGCGGCCAGTATCGGATTTCACTTCAAGTTCGTTTCTCGAACGCACTGCAAGGACGCTCCACGGACACTCGACCGGCCCCAAGCGTTCCATTGACCGTCGCCATGCATCCTGCTGTCGTCCGCTGAATACTCACGACCGTTAAGTCGTGGGATAATGACAGCAAAGAATGTCTCGCTCGAACGCGGTCGCCCACCTTCAATTCACAGGAGTTTGGGGTCGAGTTAGACAAGCCTTGGCCTGGCGTGTTCATTCCACTGGTTC
>JBJHCD010000155.1:0-9270 GCA_050485845.1 Pirellulaceae bacterium
CGACTCGTCGGGCGTCAGCTTCATGTCTGGCATCCGGCCCGAGGCCCTGACATGCAGTGGCTGGAACAGGAAGTCGCCGAGCGACTGCTGGCTATATTTGGCAGCGACATGCTCGAGTGAGATGGCGATCGGCTTAAAGTCTCTTCTCGCCTTGGCCGGTGGATCATCGTAATCATCGTAATCGTCGTATTCATCGTGCTCGTTGTCTCGGTCTTCTTCAGCGTCGGGATCATCCATCGGCAACGGATCGGCGAGCGTTTCCCGCGGGCCATGACAGGCGACACAGCCAATCGAATGAAAGAGCACCTTGCCTTGCTCACGCTCGGCCGGCCGAGGCGGGTCTCCAAACTCAAACACTTTTTCCGAATGTGAAACCAAGAAGTGAGTCAACGCTTCGGCGACCTCTTTTCGCTCTTCCTCCGATTTTGATGCCAGGACATCAGGCATCGTTGTTTCCGGATGCACCGATGTGGGAGACGCCAAGTATCGCCGCAGGTAGTCGGGAGAGATTCGCGAGCCCACTTCCGATAGGTCGGGAGCCATTTTTTCCGGCAGAGAGTTTTGCGGGGTACCCTCGTGACATGACGCACAGCGTCGTTCGGATATCAGCAGTTCTCCCACCTGAGACTGCGTGAGCGGATGGCTGCCCGCCAGGGCCGGGTCGCCCGCCAATGCACATGAACCAGCCATCGCGATCCAGAAAGAGACGAACCTGGAGACTTGAGTCATGATTGCTTCAATCTTCGGTCACTACGAAATCACGTGCATGGCGAATTCGAGTCTACTGCAGTGCTTGGTCTGCCAGTACTTGTTCTGCAGTGCTTTGGACGCTGGTAGGCAGGGACCAGCCTATTCTCCTTTTTTGAGGAGTGCAAGCCGCGAGTGTGGCAGATGGCACCTCCAGGGGTGCGGAAGCCGGAGTAGATCCACGTTGACGCCGGCCCGCGACGGTCAGCAACAGGGCCCGCTCCAGGATCTACACAATCTCCACGTCGACAGGACTGTTCCCAGATGGGATAATTCGTCAGGGAACGGTGAGTTCGTACTGACCGGAACGGACCGGAAAATTCAAGAAGTAGCCACGAGAATCACCATGGCCATCCGCAAAACCAGCGTGACGGGGAATCGGCTCCTTGGCTCGTCGTGCTGGAATTTCAGCTGGAAGACCCGCTCGAATTCGATGTTCGGGCGGTTCGGGGCCCCGTCTCCGATGCCGAGGCGAGGACTGGAACGAATCTGCGTCGCCCTGCTGCTCGGGCTGCTCATCCCCATGCCGTCGCTCGCCGAGGAGTCCACCCGAGCCCCCGTCGATTTTCAGCGGGATATTCGCCCCATCCTCTCCAACAATTGCTTCGCTTGCCATGGGCCCGACGACCAGCATCGCGAGGGAGACCTGCGACTTGATCGAGCCGAAGAGGCCCTCGAGGACCGAGGGAGTGGGGCGGCGATCATCCCGGGAGACGCGGTTGGGAGTTTACTGATTCAGCGGATTACCAGCGACGATGCGTACGAGCGAATGCCGCCCCAGGAGTCGGGCAAGGAGTTGTCCCAGGACGATATCCAGATGTTGCGGGACTGGATCGAGCAGGGTGCGGAGTTTGCGGGACACTGGTCCTTCGAACCGCGACGGCGTCTGCCGCTTCCCGAGTCCGACGATTCCGCCTGGGCCCGCGGCCCCATCGACCAGTGGCTGCTGTCGGGCCTGGAGTCGCGACAACTCGCCCCTTCCCCGGAGGCCGACCCCGGCACGCTGCTCCGCCGAGTCCACTTCGACCTGACCGGACTACCACCATCGGTCGATGACCTGGACGCGTTTCTGCGGGATGACCACCCCGATGCCTACGAGCGAGTGGTGGATCGACTCTTGGCGTCACCGCACTTCGGCGAACGGATGGCGGTCTATTGGCTCGACCTGGTCCGCTATGCCGACACGGTCGGTTACCACGGCGATCAGGAACATCATATTTCCCCCTATCGCGACTATGTGATTGAGTCCTTCAATCACAACGTCCCCTTTGATCAGTTCACGCGGGAGCAACTGGCGGGCGACCTGTTGCCCGAATCCGCCATTCGCCAGAAGATCGCTTCTGGATACAATCGGCTCCTGCAAACGTCCCATGAAGGGGGCGTGCAAGTGAAGGAGTATCTGGCGAAATACTCGGCGGACCGAGTTCGGAATCTGGGTGAGGTCTGGATGGGATTGACGACCGGATGTGCCGAATGTCATTCCCACAAGTTCGATCCCATCAGCCAAGACAACTTCTACCAGTTGGCCGCGTTTTTCGCTGACATCAACGACTACGACTCCTTCAAGGGAGTGGATCAAACTCCGACTCGCCGCGAACCGGAAATTGATGTCGAGTATGGTGACGAGGTGCGACGAACCATGATCACGGTCGCGACGGAGCCTCGGGATATTCGCGTTCTGGCTCGAGGTGACTGGATGGACGAGACCGGCCGAATTGTGGATCCGGCGACGCCCGAGTTCCTACCACCGCTGGACCATTCACCGGACGCTTCGTCGGACCTTTCGTCGGACCTTTCGTCGGACCTTTCGTCGGACGCTTCGTCGGACCATTCACCGGACCCTTCACCGGAAAGACGACCCACTCGGCTGGACCTCGCCGAGTGGTTGACTTCCCAGGAACATCCTTTGGTCTCCCGCGTTCTGGCGAATCGAATCTGGTACTTGTTTTTTGGCAATGGGTTGACTCCCTCGCTGGATGACTTCGGCAATCAAGGCGAGCCTCCCACCTATCCCCAACTGCTCGACTACCTTGCCGATGAACTCGTCGCCAACTCGTGGGACCTGAAGCGATTGATTCGAGATATTGTAACCAGCCAGGCGTATCGCCAGAGTTCGCTGGAGTCGGACCTGCTGCGCCGGCGAGATCCGGAGAACCGCTTGTTTGCTCGCCAAAGTCGGTTCCGCCTGCCGGCGGAAATGATACGAGACCAGGCTTTGTCAGTGGCGGGACTCTTGGAGTACCGGCTGGGTGGCCCATCGTCGCGTCCCTACCAGCCCGACGGTTACTATCAACCGCTGAATTTTCCGAAACGGACCTATGTGGCGGACCAGGATGGTAGCCAGTTTCGGCGAGGTGTCTACGTCCACTGGCAGCGGCAGTTTCTTCATCCGATGCTGAGGGCCTTCGATGCCCCATCCCGCGAGGAATGTACCGCTCGGCGGCCTGAAAGCAACACGCCGCTGGCAGCCCTGACTCTGATGAACGACCCGACCTTTCTGGAGTCGGCCCGGTCCTTGGCGACCCGAGTGCTCCGGGAGTCGGATTCAGAGGTTGGTCCCGAGCAGCGGGTGATTCACGCCTGGAAACGAGTACTGATGCGGGAACCGGGCGAGGCGGAGCGAGAGGCCTTGCTGGCCTATTGGAAATCGAACCTCTCGGTGTATCAGCAAGATCCCGAAGCGGCTCGCGAGGTGCTGAAGGTCGGTCTGTCCGAGGCACCCGCGGATGTGGATCCAGTCGAGTTGGCTGCTTGGACCCAGGTGATGCGGGCTCTGCTGAACCTGCATGAGGCCGTCATGAGGAATTAGCTTTCGCCACTTCATCAAAGGGCCATTGGCGAGCCAAGGGCCTGACGACGCACAAGGAGCAATAAACGATGTGGACAAACCGACAGCGATCCAGCGACCGTCTCCGCGTCGATGGCGACTTTCCCGGTCTGCGTGATCTACCGCGGCGAGCGTTTCTGAAGCAGTCCGCATTGGGAATCGGCGCGATGGCCTTGAGCGATCTGCTGGCTCGAGGTGACGCTCGAGCGGCAGGGCCTACCGCCTCGGGCGGCTTGGTGGGACTTCCCGGGCTCCCTCACTTTGCGCCGCGGGCAAAGCGCGTGATCTTTCTGTACATGTCGGGGGGCCCCTCTCATTTGGAGACATTCGACTACAAGCCGAAGTTGGCCGAGTTGGATGGGGAACCGATGCCGGAATCGTTTACCGAGGGGCAGCCGATCGCTCAGCTTCAAGGGCAGACGTTGCGGTGCCTCGGTCCGCAGTTCCGCTTTCGAAAGCATGGGGAATCGGGGCAGGAGATTGCCGACATCCTACCGCACACGGCGAAGATCGCTGATGACATCTGTATTCTCCGAGCGATGCATACCGACCAGATCAACCACGATCCGGCGCACACGGTGATGAATACCGGGACCTCCATTTCTGGACGGCCCAGCATGGGAAGCTGGATTACTTATGGGCTGGGAAGCGAGTGTGAGGACCTGCCGGGATTTGTGGTGTTGACCAGCGAAGGAGGAAGGAATCCACAACCGATCGCTTCGCGGCAGTGGGGTGCCGGATTCCTCCCCGGGCAACACCAGGGCGTTCAGTTTCACTCCACGGGAGACCCGGTGCATTATGTGCGGCATCCTCGCGGCGTGACGCCCGAGCAGCAGCGTGGGCTGGTCGACACGGTGAATTATCTGAACGAACTTCGGCATGCCCAGGTCGGCAACGCGGATATTGAAACTCGCATCGCTCAGTATGAAATGGCCTTTCGGATGCAGACGAGCGTTCCCGAGTTGATGGATCTGTCGGACGAGCCGCGACACATCCTGGACCAGTATGGTACCGAGGGAGCCGACGGTTCATTCGCCGCAAATTGCCTGCTCGCTCGACGCCTGGCCGAACGAGGTGTCCGATTTATCCAGCTCTACCATCGGGGCTGGGATCATCATGGCGATCTGGTCAGCTACATGAAGACCTGCTGCCGGTTATGTGATGCTCCCACGGCGGCACTGGTGCAGGATTTGAAGCAACGGGGACTGCTGGACGAAACGCTGATCGTGTGGGGGGGTGAGTTTGGTCGAACACCCATGTTTCAGGGGAAAGGGGCCACGGCGGGCCGGGATCACCATATCCGCGGATTTTCGATGTGGCTGGCCGGCGGAGGAATTCGCCCTGGAATAACCTATGGTGCCACGGACGAACTGGGTTATCATGCCGTGGAGAATCGGACTCATGTCCGTGATCTCCATGCCACGATCCTCCATCAACTGGGGATCGACCATCGTCGCCTGACTCATCGCTATCAAGGGCTCGACTTCCGTCTGACAGGCGTGGAAGAGGCTCGCGTGCTTCGATCGATTCTCGGCTCGCCGACCTAACCCGAACGGCTCCTCCTCGCTCCGATTGTCGCAACCCCAGTCCTCTATCCCTGCCTGATTCTCAGCCCCAGTTTCTCATTCCAGTCTCATCTCAGTCTTTCATTCCGGTCTTTCATTCCGGTCTCATATTCAGTTTGTTATTCCGGTCTTTCATTCCGGTCACCAATTCCCTGAAGCGCGGAAACACTCACTTCACAATGCATGATGCGATCCCCCTTTCTCGTGAACAACTCCGCTGGCGTTGTCCGGAAGAGTATTTTTCGTTCTTGACGACCGACCAGCTTCCCGAGAATCAGGATGTTCTGGGGCAGCCGCGAGCCTTGGAGGCCGTCCAGTTCGGAATCCACATTCGCGACGACCGGTATAACATTTACGTCCTTGGTCCCCCGGGACTCGGAAAACGGACCGTCGTGTGGCAACTCCTGGAACCTCGGGCAGCTCGGGAGAAGGTCCCTTGTGATTGGTGCTACATCCACAATTTCGAGATGATGCAGCGTCCCCAGGCACTCTGCCTGCCGCCGGGGCGAGGTGGTCCTTTTCGAGTGGCGATGCAGCAGTGGATCGACGACTTGGCGACCACCATACCGGCCACGCTCGCCAGTGACTCTCACCGTCATCGAATTCAGCAAATTGAGGCGGAAATCGAACGGCGCCATCAGCGAGAATTTCAAAACACGGCCAAGAAGGCTCAGGAAAACCACCTCCAACTGCTGCGGACTCCCAATGGATTCATGCTGGCTCCCGTTCGAAATGGAACTGCACTGAGTCCGGAGGAGTTCGAACAACTTCCCGAAGAGGAGCAGAAGGCGATCGATGCCGCCGTGGAAGCCCTGCAAGGGGATCTCCGCCGATTGGTGGAGCAGGTTCCCGAAATGCGGAAAGAAGCGCGAGACCGGATTCGCGAGCTGAATCAGGAAGCGGCCCGCCTGGCGATTCGGCATCTGATGGATAACCTCAAAGAGCAATTCCGGGACTTGCCCGAGGTACTGACCTTTCTCGCGCGAGTCGAACAGGATGTTGTCGACCGCGTGGACGAGTTTGAAGAGGCCGATGAAGGAGCGCAGGTTACTCTGTTTCCGGGTTCGCGACGCCCCGAGTCGGAGTTTGGTGAGTACGAAGTGAATCTGCTGGTCGACAGTGCCGGAAGGACCGGCGCTCCGGTCGTCTACGAAGACCATCCCACCTATCACAATCTGTTTGGACGAATCGAGCATGAATCCCAGATGGGGGCCTTGGTGACCGACTTTCGGCTGATCACCCCGGGGGCGTTGCATCGAGCCAACGGAGGCTACCTGATCCTGGATGCCTGGCGATTGCTGAGCCAACCGTTTGCCTGGGATGCGTTGAAGCGAGCCCTCTCGTTGCGGCAAATCAAGATCGAACCTCTGGGGGAAGTTCTCAGTCTGGTTTCGACGGTCTCCCTGCAGCCCGAGCCGATTCCGCTGAATGTGAAGATCATCTTACTGGGAGATCGAGAACTTTATTACCTGCTGATGCACTATGATCCGGACTTTGCGGAACTGTTCAAAGTGGCGGCGGACTTCGATGAACAGATGCCGGCGACGCCGGAGAACTGTCGAAGCTACGCCAGTTTCCTGGGCAATCTCGCTCGCCGCGAGTCCCATCGCCCTTTGACTCGGGCCGGCGTTTCCTACCTCATCGAACAGAGCGCCCGTCTGGCCGGTGATCGAGAGAAACTGTCACTGCACATGCGCAGCATGACGGACTTGCTCCGCGAAGCGGACTATTGGGCCGAGCAGGCCGAGTCGCGTACGATTACTGCGGAGCATGTTCGCACAGCGCTGGAGAAGCAAGTTTTCCGAGCTGACCGCGTTCGTCAGCGATTACAGGAGGAAATCTCGCGAGGGACGATCCTGATCGATACCGAGGGGACCGCCGTGGGGCAAGTGAATGGCCTCTCGGTGATCGACATGGGAAATTTCGCCTTTGGTCAGCCGTCGAGAATCACCGCGACGGCCCGCATCGGCAAAGGGGAGATTGTCGATATCGAACGAGAAGTCAAGTTGGGAGGAGCGATCCACTCCAAGGGAGTGCTGATTCTCGCTTCCTGGCTGTCGGCTCACTATGCAATGGATGAACCGCTGGCGCTTTCCGCCAGTCTGGTTTTCGAGCAGTCGTATGGTCAGGTCGATGGCGACAGTGCCAGCGTTGCCGAATTGATCTCGCTCCTCTCTGCCATCTCCCAGGTCCCCGTGCGCCAAGATGTGGCGATGACCGGTTCACTGAATCAACATGGCGGCGTACAGGCCATCGGTGGCGTGAACGAGAAGATCGAGGGTTTCTTCGACGTCTGTCAAGCTCGTGGTCTGACCGGCTCCCAAGGGGTCCTCATCCCGGCCGCCAACCAAAAGAACTTAATGCTTCGCGAGGATGTCGTCGCGGCGGCTGATTCGGGAAAATTTCATGTCTACGTGGTCGGAACGGTGGATGAGGCCCTCCGGCTGATGACAAACATACCGGTGGAACCCACCCTGCCCGATGGAACGTTTCCAACGGGATCGTTTCACGACCTTGTTTCCCAGCGACTGCGGACATGGGCCCGCACGGCCCGACAATCACGGCAACTGCGGGACGACACCGAGTCCATTGATCGGTCCGCCTCCCCTGGTCACTCCGAGTAGCAGACGTCGATCCGGTCCACGATCCGAGTCACTCCTTCGACCTGCTGGAAGCATTGCAGGCACAGCTGCTTCTCATAAAAGGAAGAGAGGCGGCCGGTCAGAGTCACGTGGCCCTGTTCGACTCGGACCTGTATCCCCCGGAGGGGAGTCCGTTGCATCTCCGATAGATAGCGGATAATTCGCTGTTCGAGGTCCCGATCCTGATGGGGATGATCCTCTTTACATTGTTGGGGCGTGGTAGTCATGGCCTCTCTCCCCCTCCAGTGGACTGGGACCCGTTCATGGGCTCCTCTCTCGACAATTCGCGAAATTGCGACAGTTCAGCGACAGTTCAGCGACAATGCCACCAGGGTTTGACCAGGCGTGGCTGTCGTTCGTGTCGGTCGAAGGGCAAAGTTCATGCCGCGTCACCAAAACGAGGGAGGTCGAACGAGGGCCTCCTGAGCTACTCGGCGCGCTGACTCCCTGGAACTACCGGGCTCGACATTCCCGACTCGTTTCACCGTTCCGTTACCCCACCAACTTTCGCCTCGAGAGCGCGGATAGCGAGTGGTCATTGGTCGGGTCCGAGCAAACGCTGTGCGGTGCGCGCACCACTTTGGACCGATCCTTGACAGTTAGACACACCCACCAATTCGTCATTTTCGACGAGGCCGGTAGCCAGTGCGACGGCAATCGATAAGATACAATTTCATGGGCCCGTGAAGCGGTGAATGACCCACTCGGGCCTGTCGCCATGAAACGGCCTCCGTGAAATTGGAGGTGTGAAGCTGTCGCGGCGGAACCGGCACCCCGAAATCGTACCTGAACCCTGGTCAGATCAGAGCATGAAGACGAACGATATTTTGCGATCGATGGAGCGTGTGAAGATCCCTGAGAATGGACGGCTGATTGAGACCGTTCAGCAGCATATTCTGACGGAGCAGCGGAAGCGGGCACCCGACGCGTCCGGCTCGTTCTCTTGGCTCCTGTCCGGCATCACATTGGCCACCAAGATGATCCAGGCCAAGGTGCGTCGAGCGGGGTTGCTGGACATCTTTGGGGACGCGGGACTGACGAACGTGCAGGGAGAGGATCAGCAGAAGCTGGATGTCTATGCGAACCAGGCCCTGATCCATTGTCTGGGACTGCGAGATAACGTCGCGATGCTGGCCTCGGAAGAAAACGACGAACCGGTCGCCTTCGAGGGACGATCTGGAAGTGGCAAGTACATCGTGGTTTTTGATCCCCTGGATGGTTCTTCCAATATCGACGTCAATGTGAGTGTCGGCACGATTTTTTCCATTCTCGCCAAACAGGAAGACGATCCGGGGCAAAGCCTCGCCACGTCGGTCCTCCAGCCCGGTTGGCGGCAGGCGGCCGCGGGATACGTCATCTACGGTTCGTCGACCATGCTCGTCTACACGACCGGGCACGGAGTTCATGGGTTTACACTGGATCCCGACGTGGGGGCATTCGTGCTGAGCCACGAGAATATGAAGATGCCCGATTCGGGTTACTACTACTC
>JBJHCD010000156.1:0-9255 GCA_050485845.1 Pirellulaceae bacterium
AAACCGGGGCGTGTTGCGGCCTCGGAACGTCCCCACGGAAATGACGTTTCAGGATTCGGCCGCGGGAATCTTTCGTTCCTGGCCTGTAGCTGCTTAGTCGACTTCCGCTCACGGGGACATGCCCCGTGAGCGGGGGCCTAGCCCCGTGATCGGTGTGGGGTGGTCGTGGCGCGAGGGCGGACTGTACTGACAAGTCGATAAGCCCAAACAGAGACGGGTCCCCAGGACGTCGCTTTTTCAGCAATCCCCCCGGCGCGGTGGCACGTTTTTTTGTTGACCCGGGTTGATAGGGCGTTACAATGCGCGTTGCGTGAAGTAGGGACTCGGTGAATTAGAATCCCTCCTGTTTGGCGGTGGCGGTTGCATGCGCGTCGTAAGTCGGAAGTTGACCCGTTCCCACTCTTCGGTCGTCATTCAGGCTCCGGCAAAACTGAATCTCTTTCTCGAGATCCTTGGTCGCCGGTCGGATGGTTTCCATGAGCTGGAAACATTGATGGCCACGATCTCAATCCGAGACACTCTGGAATTCACCGCGACCTCGGATCCCTCCCTCCATTTGGATTGCCACTGGAGTGAGGGACTCGAGTCGCACCGGATACAGCTGCAGAAACGGATACAGCTGGAGAAGCGCAATCCGCCCGGGCAACAGGGGCAAGCCGGGAGGGAGGCGCCGAGCTTAGAAGGCAAGAGTGTCGAGCGAGTAGCTGCCGAACAGGTGGTTGCCGAGCGGGAAGTGGAGGTCATGAGGGCGACGGCCCATTCCACGTCTCTGGCAACTGCCACACCGTGGGAATCGCTTCCTCCTCCCGAGGACAATCTGGTACTCCGGGCACTCGACCGGCTTCGTCGGCAAGCGGGGGTCGAGCTGGGGGCTCGGGTGCGGCTGAGCAAACGGATTCCGTCGGCTGCCGGACTGGGGGGAGCTTCCAGTGACGCGGCCGCCGCGCTCTGGGCCGCCAATCTCGCCTGGCAACTCGACTGGTCCACCGATCAGCTCGCCCGCCTGGCGGCGGAATTGGGAAGTGATATTCCATTCTTTTTCTCCAGCGGCGCGGCGGTTTGCCGAGGCCGAGGCGAGGAGATTTCCGAGCTGGATGGCTTGCCGGTTCTGGATTTTGTGGTGGTGAGACCGGCCGAGGGGTTGAGCACGGCCGACGTCTATCGCCGCTGTCATCCAGCCGACGTCGCTCGGTGTTCCAGCGACATCGTCAACGCGTGGCGAAGAGGAGATCGAGCCGCGGTGGGGCGGCTGCTTCACAATGGACTGCAGGAGCCGGCTCGGCAGCTTTCTCCCGCGATTAGTCAACTGCAAACGGCGATGGAGGCCTGTGGGGTTTTGGGGCATCAGTTGAGCGGTAGTGGCACCAGCTATTTCGGGCTCTGCCGACATGTTCGCCACGCTCGCCAAGTTGCCGGCCGTTTGCGGTCACAAGGTTTGGGTGCCGTGTACTGCGCATCATCTGAATGCTCATTCGTTTCCGGTGCGAGGCAAACGAGTGGGCCGTAAGGAGAGCACCGATGGAGATCACCGAGGTTCGCATCAAATTGATGGAAGACTCTGACGATCGTTTGCAAGCTTTTTGCTCCATCACTTTTGACGACTGTTTTGTAGTTCGAGATTTGAAAATCATCGATGGTTCCAATGGCCCGTTCGTGGCCATGCCCAGCCGCAAGTTAACGGGGCACTGTTCCCAATGCGGCTGCAAGAATCACCTCCGTGCGGCGTACTGCAATCACTGTGGACACCGATTGGAAGAGGAGCGGCCGGCGCGGGATCAGGATGGCCGAGTCAAGCTGTATGCCGATGTCGCTCATCCTATCAATGCCTCTTGCCGTGAATTGATTCAGCAGCGGGTGATTGCCGAGTTTCGGCATGAGCTGGATCGCGCCCAACAGCCTGGGTACGTATCACGGTATGACGACGACTACGAGGAATGCTCGAGTTCATCGGCGGTAGGCCCCAGCAATGGGGCACTCCGCTCCGGGCAGCCCTCCTCCACCGAGCGGGCTCCGAATGAACCGCTGTCCCGCGATTCTCACCACCCCGCGTCGGCTCGCGGAGATTTTACCGAACCGACGGACCGGAAACGGAGCAAGGGGGAGTTCGGCGCGGGCGTATTCGACTGACCTTTCCGCGTCCTGTTCTGGTTAGAGCCCGCGAGCGATTTCGGCGAGGTGGAAGTGGAACTTTCCGAGTTTGCCGCCGTAGTTGCCGGCTGAGATGGCCACGATCCCCTCGCCACTGGCTGCTTCGATGGCACCACGCATGGCTCGTGTCACGGCCGCTTCGCTGGTACCATCCAGAACAATTTCATAGGCACAGTTGCAGTCGGGGTGCAGTTTCGAGGCGACTCGACCTCGCAGAGTCGGGCAGTAGGCATCGGCCGTCGAGGCGGCCAGTCCTTTGTAGCGAGAGCCGACTTTACTACCACTGCGGGCCACACCTCCGGGAAACGGAGCGATCACCTCGTCGAGGCCCTGAACCAGTTCGGAGGCCCGCCGAGCCGCCGCCAAGGCGGCCATCGCGCTGACGCCTTGCAGAATGATGTTCCCACCCGCGACTCCCTTGGCAACGCCGATATGGTCGCTGACCAGGAACTCGCCATCCATTACCGGAATCCGCCAGTACCGCTGAGTCCCCAGTAGTTTGCTTTTCTGGTAGCCGTCTCCGAAGAATCGGATGTGCTTTCCCAAGGGGATCTTGGATTCCGCATCGGGCAGGCCGTCATACACGGCCGTGGTGGGGCAAGTCATCAGGCATTGACCCGTGCGGCGAGGAATCGCCTTGGCCAAGGCCTCTTGCGAAAATCCGAAGACCAGCAGACTGGCCCCAGGACGTCCATCGGGAGTTGCCTCTTGTCCCAAGTACTTTTCGATCCCAATCTCCGCGTCGCAAGCAATAACCGACGCGCTGTCACCGGCAAATTCACGGAGGGCGGCATCGAGCCAGTAGTCATCGTGAGCGGTAACCAGCAGCCGAGCGTATCGCATTCCAAACGCCTCGGCGAAGGTATCCTCGATCTGGGTACCCTTGACTTGCAATTCGGACAAAATGGGACTCTCCCTCAAACGCTCCATTCTCTCCGCCGGCGACCAAACGGCAGTCCTCCAACGGGTGGCTCGCAGTCGAGCCATCGGCTCCTTGACTTTACCGAAAAATAGACGCCCTACAAGCTGGAGTAGCCCTAGGGGCCTCGGATATGGGGAGCCCCGTTCACTCGGCTCGCCCGCGAGCCGATGACTCGGGTGGACCTCGCGCCAGAAGATCCTTATGATCGACAGCACGAGTGGGGGCTCGCCAACGGTGGCGGGGACCCGAGGATGGTTTCCCAGAGCGGACTGCGACTGGGCTGCTCGTTCCCCAATGTCCAACGTTATTATCCAACTTTCACTTTCGACTTTTTGGCATTCCCCGTTTGGGGTGCCTCCAGGGAGGATTTGCCGTGCGCCGGACCCTAACCACTCTGCTTTGCCTCGGACTGGTCACGACCCTAATCACTTTCGTGGGTTGTCAGTCCGGCTCGGAAGCGGATCCTTCCGCCGCGTCTTCTTCCTCAGCGTCTTCTTCTCCTGGGGCCGATCCATCCGCAGGCTCGGCGGCCCCCTCTCCATCTCCCTCGGCTGAAGACGACTCTCCCGTCCGTCAGCAGTTGATCGGAAGTTGGGGTGGAGCTTTCGAGCTGAGCGATTCGGCCCCGGTCGACCTTTTTGACGAGGTGACGATCAATATCTGCAAGTCGATTCGGATGCAGATCGTCTTCCATGCCGACAACCGGCTGGAGATGAGCGCGTCGATGGAACTCCCCGAAATCGGCGCACAGACGACGGAGACTTCGGGAGAGTGGAAAATCTTGGGACAGGAGGGCAATCAGATCCGCGTGCAGGCCGTCGATCCCGAGGGAGCACCGGAGGAAGTCACCATTGTGCTTTTGGACAACGACACTTTCACCATGACTCCTCCCAACGAACTTCGCGATCTCGGCACCCTCCGCTTCCAGCGGCAATAAAGCAAATCGCCAGTAAGCAGATCGCGAGAGATGACTTCGGACTCTTCGGAAGCAGACGCGACGGAAGCAAACGCGGCAGGTGCAATCGCGACGGAAGCAGACGCGGCAAGCGTAATCGCGACGAGTCTCTTCCGGATGAATCAGCCGTAGTTCAGCCGGTTGGGGACTTCGCGAGCAATCGGTACGTCGATCAGCCGAGGTTCGCTCTGTCCCCAAGAATCCCGGAGCGTCTCTGAAAGTTGGTCTGGTTCGGTAATCCGTTCGGCTCGGACCCCCAGGGAACGAGCGAGCCCGACAAAGTCGATCTCCGGTTGATTCAGGTCCAGGCCGACAAACTCGTTCTCGAGTGCTCGGGGGAGCCCGAGCCCCTTCGCCCCGACCTTCAGAATGCGGTACTGAGCGTTATTGCAGATCAGGAAGGTGACCGGCAGGTGGTATCGGGCGGCACTCCAAAGTCCGCTGATTCCGTACATCGCCGCCCCTTCACCCAACAAGGCCAGCACGGGCCGGTCGGGCCAAGCCAATTGGGCACCGACGGCACAGCCCAATCCCCAGCCGAGCGTCCAGCCTCGGTGCCCGAAATAGCCCGTGGTGTTGCCCAGTTTCCCGAGTCGTTCCAGCGTCGTGTTGGTCGTGGTCACCGCTTCTTCGATAACGACGATATCGTCCGGGACAACTCGAGCGACACTATCCATCAGGGTCAGGGACGTCATCGGACGCTCGGCCCGCTCCCGGTCGATCTGCTGCCTCAATTGCTGCCGGGCCGTCTCATGCTGCTGTTGCCGCGATGCGAACCGATCTCGAGCCGCTTGGCGATGTCCGTCGGACTGTCGCTGCTGAAGTCTCGCGGCCACCTCCTCCAAGCCGGTCTTGGTATCGCCCATCAGGCCCACTTCCGTTGGGTAGTTCTTGCCAAGCTGCCGGGGATCTTCGTCGAGGTGAATGATCCGAAGATGTTCCGGGATCGCTCGAGCCGGCTCGTGATAGACGTACTGCCGGAGGAGGTCCATGCCGGTGACAAACAGCACGTCGAATTCCTCCAATCGCTCACGAACTTCGGGGGACCAGAGGGGGAGCCCTTGAGCGTTGAGCGGATGGCGACTCGGAAAGGCCTGGCGACCATGTGTCGTTCCGGGTTCGGAGAAGACCGGGGCCCCGAGCAATTCGGCGAATCGAACCAGTTCCTCGATGGCATCCGCCTCGGTCACTCGGCTACCCGCCAAAATTGCGGGGCGCGACGCCTGGAGGAGGAGGTCCACGGCCGCTTCGATGGCCCCCAGTGGTGGGCGAACTCGATGGTCGGGTAGGCGGATCTTTCCCAATTCCAATCCCTCGACCATTTCCATCATTTCCATTTGGATGTCGAGCGGGAGGGAGAGGAAAACCGGGCCTCGAGGGGGCGTCAGCGCGGTCTGCACCGCTCGGCGAATCGCCGTCGGCAAGTCCTCAATTCGCTCGACCTCCACGGCCCATTTCGTCCATGGGCGAGCTACCTCGACCATCTCACCCCAGAGGATTGGTTCTTCAAACCGGAGTCGCCGGTCCTGCTGTCCCGCCGTGACCAGTAGGGGCGTCCCTTCGCGATAGGCGTTGTACAACATGCCCATCGCATTGCCCAAACCACAACTGATGTGGAGGTTGACCACGCCGAGGCTCCCCGAGGCCATCGAGAACCCGTCGGCCATCGACATGACGGGAACCTCTTGCAGGCCCAGGATGTACTGAAACCGATCGTCCTTGCAGAGGGCATCGTTCAGCGGCAGTTCCGTGGTGCCGGGATTGGCGAACAGATACTGGACGCCGAATTCCGCCAGCATCTCCAGGAAGATCTCAATTCCCGACTTGGACATGATCCGCGCCTACCCCCCCTCCTTCAATCGGCCTGATTGCACTCGATCTGCTCATGACAATCCGCTCGACGCAAGCCGGCCAAGCGGATTCCCAATCGCGTCATTCCGATTAGCGTAGCCGATGCAGCGTATTCCGAGCAACGTAACCCCCAACCCTACATTCTGGAGCAGGTCTGGAACAAGTCTGGACCAGCAGGTTCGGGTCGGCCGCGATTCTCCCCCTTTCCCACGGGCTTAATCCGTGGTAACTGGGTTGCGTGCCCCGCTCAGTGGAATCGCTCAGTGGAACCGCTCTCCCCAAAGATTGCCACGATGCAGTGGCCGAGGGCCGCCTCGGCATGATCCATGGGGGCCCACCCAGTTTCCACAGGGGTCGCAGGGATCACAACAGTCGGGGGGATCATTCAGCCACTCGTCCACGTACAATTCGCCGCAACCCGACCGGCAACCGATTTTGTTAACTAGTCGAGCGATCAGGCCTCCGCGGCCAGGCCCACAGGGTCCGCACCCCCCGCAGGCATCGATACAGGGATCGTGGCTAGCATGCAGTCCAGGGCCGGTCCCTGGGCCACAGCGCTGCACACAACATCCATTGGCGGCCAGCAGGCCGAGCACGAGCGACAATCCCAAAAGCGTTCGAAACATGACCGAGTACCTGTTCGGGGGGGCACCTCCGCGACAATCGCGGAGCATCACGCGGCGATGGATCCCTGAACGTCAGGAGCCACGACGATTCCGTTCGACGATTCCGTTCCGCAAGTCGGTATCGGCACGATCAACCGGAATAATTAGAAAAGTCGTCGTAATCGATACAATTTGACATTTCGGGGGAGGGGCGAGGAAGTAGAGCATGAAAGCGTCATGCGGTAGATCAGGGGAGGGGGGAGAGTGTAATGTGTGAGAAGGTGAGAGTTGGAGATGAAGTGAGAAGTTGGGTCGAGCCAAAGAGATGACATGAATTTGCGAATGCTGGTTACCGGGGGAGCGGGGTTTATTGGGGCGAATTTCGTTCGGCATGCGCTCCGGCGCCATCCCGAAGCCACCCTCGTCACGCTCGACCTGCTCACCTACGCCGGTTCCCTGAGCAACCTGGCCGATCTGCCCGACCCCGACCGGCATCGATTCGTGAAAGGAGATATCGCCGATGGGGCACTGGTGAGACATCTGCTCTCCGAGCACCAAATCAACACCATCGTTCACTTCGCCGCCGAAAGCCACGTCGATCGCTCCATCGACGGCCCCGCCCCCTTTATTCAGACCAATATCGTCGGGACCTTCTTGCTGCTCGAGGCCGCTCGAGAAGTCTGGCGGCAGACCAGCGACCAGCACCGCTTCATCCATGTCTCCACCGATGAAGTCTATGGGTCGCTCGGCCCATCCGATCCTCCCTTCTCGGAAACCACCCCCTACGCTCCCAACTCCCCCTACGCCGCCTCCAAGGCCTCGGCCGACCACCTCGTCCGATCTTATGTCGAAACCTACCAGTTCCCCGCCATCACCACGAATTGCTCCAACAACTATGGCCCCTACCAATACCCCGAAAAACTGATCCCGCTGGTCATCATTCACGCTCTGACCGGCAAGCCGATTCCCGTCTATGGCGATGGCCGGCAGATCCGAGATTGGCTGTATGTCGAAGATCACTGCGAGGCGATCAGCCAAGTGATCGCCCGAGGGCAGCTTGGCCAGACCTATAACATTGGAGGACTGAACGAGCAGTACAATATCGACATTGTGCACCAGATCTGCGATCGGCTGGACGAGCTTCGACCGCTCCCCACGGGTGCCAGCTACCGTCAACAAATCACTCATGTCACCGACCGCCCCGGCCATGACCGCCGTTATGCCATCGATGCCGGCAAAATCCAGCGGCAGTTGGGATGGCGACCACGTGAGTCATTTGCCACGGGGATCCACAAGACAATTGCCTGGTACCTGGAAAACGAAGCGTGGGTGAATGGAGTGATGAGCGAAAAGTACGAACAATGGATGGCCGTGAACTACTCGCAACGCAAGGAGATCTCTCCAGGATGAAGGGAATCATACTGGCCGGCGGCAGTGGCACTCGGATGCACCCCATGACCGGCGTCGTCAGCAAGCAGTTGCTGCCGGTCTACGACAAGCCGATGGTCTATTACCCCCTGACCACGCTGATGCTGGCCGACATTCGCGAGATCCTGCTGATTTCCACTCCCCGCGATCTCCCTCTCTTCCAGCAATTGCTGGGGGACGGCGGGCAATGGGGCTTGCGGATTGAGTACGCCGAGCAAGCTCGGCCCGAAGGTCTCCCTCAGGCTTTCCTTATTGGGCGGGAATTTCTGGATGGGGCGCCCGCCTGCCTCGTGCTGGGAGACAACATCTTCTATGGCATGAATTTTCCTCAGATGCTCCGGACCGCCAAGCAGCAGGCCGAAGGGGCGACGATCTTCGCCTACCACGTCAAGGACCCGCGGCGATACGGCGTGATCGAGTTTGACGAAGCGGGACGAGCGATTTCGCTCGAGGAAAAACCGGACCATCCCAAGTCGAATTACGCCGTGGTGGGGCTCTATTTTTTTGATGCCCGAGTTGCCGAGATTGCCGGTCGACTTCGCCCGTCCGCTCGAGGGGAGCTGGAAATCACGGACGTCATCCGGGATTATCTCGAGCGGAGAACGCTACGAGTGGCCAAGTTGGGGCGGGGCACGGCGTGGCTCGACACGGGAACTCCCGAATCGCTGCTCCAAGCCGCCAGTTTTGTACATGCGATTGAGTCGCGGCAGGGCTTGAAGATCGCCTGTCCGGAAGAGATTGCCTGGCGGATGGGCTACGTGACGCTCGACCAACTCCGCCGGCAGGTGGCCGACAAGCCGGGTCCCTACCACGACTACATTCGCGACCTGCATTAGGAAATCATGTGGCTGGCCAGTCGTGGCCCAGCCGGCACGGGGCCAGACGGAGGCCAGGGAATCAGCCCGAGGCGCGAGCCGTAGGGATAGTCCTGGGTACCCGCTATCCATTCAAAAACCTCGCCGCTCAGAACGCGCTGGGTGTCTTCGGAGCAGAACCACAGGGTGTCTTTGGATTATCTGGATACCATTAAAACTGGTGGGATGACCAGAACCACAGGGTGTATTTGGATGCCCTGCTTGCCGACGCCGCTCCAAAAGTGGCCTCCGTCGGACCTGCTCCGGCGTGGCCACGATTGGCCAGCTACATGCCCCCAAACAAGACTCCTCTCTGGCGGCCGAGAACGACGCCTCTTTCCGAGGGAACGCTCCGAGGCCGCAAGGTTCACCCGTTCGCCTCGGAGGCATCGATCGAGTAGGAGTACGAGTAGGAGTAGGAGTAGGAGTACGAGTAGGAGTAGGAGTAGGAGTAGGAATCAATACAGCAGGGTGTCTTCGGATGTCCAAGAT
>JBJHCD010000157.1:0-9250 GCA_050485845.1 Pirellulaceae bacterium
GGTCGGAGATCTGCCGGCAATTGATCCGCTTCCAGCCCGCGGAACTGATTCTGTTGGGCCGAGGTGAGAATCGGATCTTCGCCATCGAGGCGGAACTGCGGCGGTTGTCCCCGGCCACTCGGCTGGTCCCCGTGATTGCCAGCATTACGGACCAGGAGGCCATGCGGCATGTATTCGAGACGTATCGGCCGGAGCTGGTATTTCACGCGGCGGCCCACAAGCACGTGCCGCTGATGGAGTCCAATGTCCGGGAGGCGATTCGGAACAATGTCACGGGAACTCGGATCCTGGCCGATTTGGCGGACGAGTTTGATGTGCGGTCGTTTGTGTTGATTTCGACCGACAAGGCGGTCAACCCGACCAGCGTGATGGGGACGACGAAGCATTTGGGTGAGCGGTATGTCAACGCCTTGTCATCCCGGTCCAGTACTTGTTTTCTGGTGGTTCGTTTCGGGAACGTGCTCGGGTCGGCCGGCAGCGTGGTGCCGATTTTTCGCGAGCAGATTCGCAAGGGGGGCCCGATCACGATCACGGACAAGCGGATGCGCCGGTTCTTCATGACGATTCCCGAGGCCTCGCAGTTGGTCTTGCAGGCCACCTCGATGGGGAAGGGAGGAGAGATCTTTGTCCTGGACATGGGCGAACCGGTGGCAATAGTCGATCTGGCTCGGGACATGATTCGCCTGAGCGGTCTGCCGATGGACGCGATTGAGATTCAGTTCAGTGGCGTTCGCCCGGGGGAGAAGTTGTACGAGGAGTTGTATTTTGGGAGCGAGACGAGCGTCCCGACGGGTCATCCGAAGGTCCGAGCGGCGATGCATCGCCCCTTTGAGTTGGACGAGGTCCGCCAAGGCCTGGACGCTCTGGAAGCTGCCTCTCTCAACGGCAACCCCGCTCTTAAGGAACAGCTATCCGAACTCGTCCCCGAGTACCAACCCGACATCCAAACCCAACCGATCACCATGGCAAAATGAGCGGGGATAGCGATTAGCTGTTGCAAATTAACGACCCCGGCAATCGGCCAACCACCTCACCCGCTCACCGTCCGGCCCCGAGCCGGCGGGAGCGTGACTGGCCCGCTACTCCTCCCCCCTCTAAAAAATCCTTCCGCGCGAGGAGATTGCCCTGATGGGGCCATCGCTCACCGCGTGCCGATTTTTCCGCCGACCCCGATAGGATTCGCAGATCCGGTTTCACGCCGAAATGGTTCTTACCCCGATAGGGGTTACAGAAATTAGCCGGCGGTCGCCCCTTCGGGGCGCACCGCCGGAACACGCCCCCAAACATCCCCGACCCCGATAGGGGTCGCAGACAATGCCCTGCGAGAGACTGTTGGCCGTAATTCTCCCGAACAAACGAAGATCGTTCCCGAAACCAATATTGCAAATTAGTAATTAGTAAATGCAAATTACCAAAACCCTCGTAACCGGCCAACCACCTCACACGCTCACCATCGGCCCCGAGCCAATGCGAGCGTGACTGGCCAGCTAACAAGCCTCCGCCCCTTTAAACTCCTTTCGCGCGAGGAACTTGCCCCGCACACTGAACACCGAAACCTGAACACTCCTCTCCACTGCTCTCACACAACTTCTTGTAACGCCCAACACTTTCAAAATCGCCCACGATAATGAGCGCAGTGCCTGCCCCTTCCAGGGCCGCAAATCGCCGTCGATCCTTTTCATTGAGCGTGGCCGCGGAGTCACGTATAAGCTTATGCAGTTCTGTTTTGCGCCTGCGTCTATGGCCATTCGTGGATCCAAAAGTTCGAGTAGCGACCTTGAATTGTGCCAGCTTATCAGCTCGACGTCGAATCTCCGACACTAATTTTGCGAGCGATGCTAAGGCGCTGAATAACAATTATTCACCAAAATGGAAGTTGCCTCGTTTAACCGATTCGGGCATTCTACGGGAATGCCGAACGAAACAACAGTAGAACGGAATCGGGAGAAATAGCCTGCTTGCTTCGTGAGTGTGGTCATTGTCTCCAGTCGAATCGAAAGACGACTGAAGGCAAACAGCATCCTGATCGCAATGTCCCCTTTCAGCACATCCATCGCCGCGTGAAGGACTTCAGGACCATGCCTAGCTGGACGAACGAGATTACCGGAAGTCTCGCAAAGTCACGGACACTCAGTTTCTCGATACCCACATCGAGCGAAGCAACCTTCACGGGGAATGAAACTATCGAAACTTTCCCGACAACCGATTAGACACATCAGACAACTATTGTTTTACATCGCCTAGGCTCGCGTTGTACCAACGCACACCCTGCGGTGCTTAACTTTGTGCCGGATGTCCCAATTGCATCGGGTCAAGAAGCGGCCCAACGCTCTTCACCGACAACATGCTTCGCTTTGGATTCACTTAATGCCGGTTGCTACACTACGGGCCCGCTCTCTGAAGGGAATCAAATGGACCGCCATTGAGAATGGCGCAATAAGTGCTGTTCAGCTATTGGTTGGCGTAATCTTGGCACGCTTAATGGATCCGGCGGAGTTCGGGTTGGTCGCAATGGTGTCGGTCTTTATCGCGCTCCTGCAGCCAATTCTCGACAGTGGCTTCAGCGCAGCGCTAATTCAAAAACAAGATGCCTCACACTTGGATGAATGTTCTGTATTCTACTTTAACATCGCCATAGGGGGCACATTAACACTTCTCTTGGTTGCTGCCTCTCCGGTCATCGCCAGCTTTTATCGGCACCCCGAGTTGACCACGTTGATATGTGTACTAGCATTTACGTTGACCATTAGGTCGTTTACCCTCGTGCAACGCAGCCTCCTGTCCAAGCAACTTGATTTCAGCTCACAGGCCAAGGCAGCACTGGTTGCATGCTTCGGGTCGGCGATAGTTGGCGTTTCATTGGCCGTTACCGGATTTGGAGCGTGGGCGCTGGTGGCCCAGCAGTTAACCTCTTCAACATTGCGATGTGCGATGTATTGGGCAATTAGTACTTGGCGGCCTACATTGCAATTCAGCATTGCATCCCTAAAGGCGATGTTCGGCTTTGGTTCTCGTATGATGCTCTCAGCGACGTTGAACGCAACGTACCGCAACATACACGCCATGGCGATAGGCCGTACATTTTCAGCAACGGAACTGGGGATCTATTCTCGCGGGCGCGACTTTGCATTGGCTCCCGGCCAAATAATCTCAATGATCCTAAATCGTGTTGCATTTCCGGTCATGGCTGAGATCCAGAACGATCGCGAACAGCTCTCGCGGGGAATTCGTAAGGCCTTGCGTACCCTTGCGTTCATGTCTTTTCCTGCCATGGTTGGGCTTGCTTTGGTGGCTCACCCGTTCGTCCTACTGCTCCTTGGCGACAACTGGTTGCCAATGGTTCCGATTCTTCAAATGCTCTGTGTGGCAGGGGCACTGTATCCGCTCCAGGCGGTTCACCTAAGCCTATTGAAAGCGATTGGGCGATCGGACGTCTACTTGCGTCTCGAGTTCATTAACAAGCTGCTCGCTGTAATAAGTCTTTCTTTCACGCTGCCGTTTGGACTCGGTGCAGTTGTTGCAGGACAATCAGTGCTGTCAATTGTCGCATATATGTTAAACAGCAGCTATTCTGCGAAGGTGATTGGCTATAGTTACAGTCAACAGCTGATCGACGTGTTCCCTGTGGTTGCCAAATGCACCTTAATGGTGGTTGTCGTAAATGGCATCGCAGTGCTTCCCATTGGCTCGTTAGCGGCTAAATTCGGATTGCAACTGTTGACTGGAGCAGGTTCTTATACACTACTGGCTTGGCTCGTAAGATCGCCTGAAATTGGCGAATTATGCCGGATGTCGAAAGGGATGGTTGCGCGAGCCGGCACCTAATCCACGGCATACAACCTCGGTCGTAGACATACAGCAGATACGTCAATAATCCGCAGCGGCAGTCGGCACGCGTAAACGGCACGTGTAACAAGACATGAAAACACCAAATTTCTTCATTGTTGGTGCACCGAAGTCTGGAACTAGCGCTTTAGCAAAGTACCTCGGAGAGCATCCGCATGTGTTCATGTGTTCGCCCAAAGAGCCAGGGTTTTACTCTAGCGATATCGGCTCGGAACCCAAGTATAACTCCGAAGATAGCTATTTAAAGCTATTCTCAGCCGCTCGTGAATACCATCTCGCGATTGGGGAGGCTTCCACGCAATACCTTCGGTCGCATGCTGCTGCAGCCAGAATAATGACACGGTATCCCAATGCCCGATTGGTGGTAATGCTGCGACATCCGATTGAGGTCGTTCAGTCTTGGCACTCGCAGCTATTGCTATCCTATGTAGAACACACTGAAGACTTCGAAACTGCTTGGCAGCAGTCAATAAAATGATTTGCTGCGAGATCTCCCCGGTGTGATGCCGAACCGCCGAGTCCTCTAGATTACTTCGGCGTGGCCGCTTTTGGCACGCAAGTTCAACGGTTGATGTCGGTCGTCCCAAGAGAACAAGTGCTGTTTGTGAAATTCGACGAGTTTTCAAGTCAGACAAAGCGTGTGTATGAGGCCACGCTTGCATTTTTAGGCGTGGAATCCGACAAGCGAATTGAGTTTCCCCGAGTTAATGTACACTCGAGGCCGCGATTCAAGTCGATAAATAACGCGATGAGGGCACTAATTCCTGTCCGAAGGTCGATTCCGCTGCCGTCCGATGGCGCAGTCCGTCATTCTATAAGGCGAGTCGTCGGAGCACTGAACCGATGGAATCGTGTGGCGACCGCCAAGGCCCAACTGTCACTCGATACGAGAAAGGAGCTCAATGCGATGTTCCTTCCCGAAATTGTACTTCTCGCACGGCATTCAGGGCTAGACCTGAATGACTGGATAACGCGTTCTCAAGATGAAATATCCTAACTGAATGCACAGTCATATGTGCTGGGAGCCGGGTAAGTTTGGGTCGAGCGAGTCGACGACATTCGGTGAATGTAGGTGCTTTCCCGGTCACGCCGACGTTCTTAGTATTTGGAGGCGATGGAGTTCACCGTTCACCGGGATACAGACGATCGGTACATGCCGCAGAGACATGAGAATTGGCAATTGGCCCAAGATACGATTGGTGTTGCGAGGCTTAGACCATTGAACGGGAATCATAAAGAGCGGCTTCCGGACTTCTTTATTGTCGGCGCGGCAAAGTCAGCTACGACATGGCTGACCGTGTGCCTCGCCACCCATCCAAGTGTGTTCTTACCCATGCATGAGCCGCACTACTTTTCAGTCAAGTACGATCCGCGAGATCCCGTTCCACAATCCTACAGTCGCCTATTCGCACCAGCCAAGTCCTCGCAATGCATCGGCGAAAACTCAAACACTTACATGATTGACCCCGGTGTTCCAGCCCGTATTTACAGTTTAATTCCTAACGCCCGAATTATTGCGTGCCTTCGTAACCCAGTCGACCGCGCGTACTCTGATTACTGCATGCATTACAGGACAGGACGTGTCTCGTCAGACATTTCGAAGTACTTAGATCCAGAGCATTCAGTAAAGCCGCTGTTTCTTGAGGCTGGGTTATACTACTTGCATCTCACCCGGTATATGCAGCATTTCACAGCTGATCAACTCTTGGTGTGCCTCCATGAGGACATTGCGACGGAGCCATGTGGTGTGCTAACGTCGGCCGCCGAGTTCTTGGGAATCTCGAATGGCGAGCAGCACCTTCACGTTTCTACCCGCGTTAACGCATCGTCGCAAGGAGATGTTCCGGTTTGGATCAGAAAGGCGATGTCTCGCGTTCCATGCAGCCAAGTGGCAATGTCTCTGTTCCGCCGGGCTGGGCTTTCGTCTCAGGTCCGAAACGTCCTTAGACGTCCAGTAACGTACCCGCCCCTCCCGTCAAAGCTTCAAGACAGAATGAAGGAATACTTTCGGGATGACGTTGAACAATTGAGCAACTTAATCAGGCGTGATCTCACGGCCTGGGGGAGTCACAAGTAGCGACCGCGGTTCAGTATCATTCAGCAATCGGGGTATCGCAATTGTGGGATCACAATGTGTTTTCTTAGCCCACTCTGTGTGCCCTAAACGGCGGTGGACTCACATATCGTGCCACACGCAGCCCGGTAATACGGCCTGGAGTCGCACGATTAGGCCGCCACTTCGGTGTAATGCTAGGACATCCTAGCATCGTGCCGGCTGACATATTCTCTCCGAGCCGGAGAGCGGGCAGGTTTACGACCGGAGTACACGTCGCTTATTTTCCGCACGATGCTTAGAGGCCCTAACAAAACCGTATGTCATTGCATCAAGATTCCAAAACAGATCAGGCTTTTAGCGAGTGCAACAAACCCGTTGTGAATATCAATGCGACGGTCATACCGAGTTCGAAGACGCCGGAAATTATGTAGCCAACTGATTGTTCGTTCAGACACCCAGCGACGTGTTCCAAGACCGCTTCCATGCTCAGTATTGCGCTTGGGAATAAAGGGCTCAATGCCGAGCCAGCTCAGCAACTCACGAACGGATTCCGAATCATACGCTCGGTCAGCGTACAGTTCATCCGGACGTGACCGTGGCTGGCCAGGTTTGCCCTTGACGGGCGGAATATTGACGACCAACGAGAGCAGCTGCATGATATCGTTTCGGTTTGCGGGTGACGTCTCGACTTGCAGCGGAACCCCATGGGCATCGGTGATGACGTGGTGCTTGCTGCCCGGCTTTCGACGGTCGGTGGGGTTCGGCCCTGTCTCTTCACCGCCTCCCACCGCTCGAACGGTGCCGCTATCGACGGTTGCTCGCGACCAGTCAATTTTATCGGAAGCCTGTAACTCCGCGAGCAAGACTTCGTGTAGTCGGTCCCAAACTCCGGCGGCCTGCCAATCCCGCAATCGTCGCCAGCAGGTCATCCCGCATCCACATCCCATCTCTTGTGGGAGCTGCTCCCAAGGGATTCCGGACTTCAGCACGAAGATGATTCCTGTCAGAGCCGCACGATTCTTCACTGGACGTCGGCCTCCTTTTTTTGTCGGGGACTGCTTCTCAGGAAGTAACGGCCCAATCCGTTCCCATAATTCGTCGGAAACAAGTGGCTTTGCCATGACAACAACTCCTTTCTGTGACCTTCGCGACACTCGTCTCCTTAATTCTAAGGGGAACCAATCAGGGCGACCGATGCTGGCACAACATATGGGTCTCAGGGCACGCTCAAGCACAAGCTGTTGTGCTAGCACTCTCGCTGGACAGTTCGAAATATCTGGGTTTTGTTAGGGCCTCTTAGGCATCCCTATTTCAATGGCTTGCATCTCGGCCGTGCATTTCTCTATTTATCTGTACAAATCGGACACAACATTCGGACGTCACTTTCTCGAGCGTTACTTATGCAACCAGTTGAGTGCACCTATGTTAACCGTATTACATTGAAACACCAAGTTCCACGAACTCTCCATGTACTTGGCAGCCTGAATCCGGGCGGGGTAGAAGTATGGCTCATGAATCTGTTACGGAGCGGGAGCAGCGAAAGGTTTAAGCTTGATGTCTGCCTTACCACTAGCAGCCAGAGCAAAGGACTATTTGACGACGAGTTTATTCGGCGTGGCGGTCGCATAGTGCGGTGCCCAGTTAAGGGCAACGCTGTTGCGTTTTGCCGCGAGTTTTCAGCACTCCTTAGGTCAGGGAACTACGACGTTGTCCATAGTCATGTACATCATTTTTCCGGACTAATTGTGTTGCTAGCGACTTTAAATCGAGTGCCCATACGCGTCGTCCACAGTCACAATGACGTGCATGGCAAGCACGGGCTACGGCGGGCCGTATATTTGAAATCAATGAAGGCGTTGGTAAATCGATATTCGACGGCGGGATTCGCTTGTAGCGACTTAGCTGCTCGCGCATTATACGGTGACAACTGGGCTAGTGATTCGCGATGGAAAGTAATGCCGTATGGAATAGATACGCGACAATTCAAACGTCCGGTGAATACGAAGGATGCCCGAAAAAGGCTAGGGATCGAGGAGAATGAACGTGTGTACGGTCACGTAGGCATGTTTACATCGCAGAAAAACCACATGTTTTTGCTCGAAATAGCAGCCAAGGTAATTGAAAGGGACTGCCGGTCTAGATTCCTACTTATTGGAGATGGCCCACTTCGCCCTCAAGTTGAATCTCGGATACGCGAACTTGCCCTGAGCGGTCGCGTGACTTTGCTTGGAGCACGCATGGACGTTCCATTTTTGATGCAACACGCGATGGACGTGTTCGTCTTTCCTTCGCTATTTGAAGGGCTTGGAATTGTTCTCCTTGAAGCACAGGCTGCAGGGTTGCCGTGTATAATGTCGGATGTAATACCGGGAATTGCAGTCCTTGTACCCGAGCACTGCCGTCGGCTGTCGCTCGAGCAGCCTACCCACGAATGGGTAGCAGCGTGCCTTGAAGCATCTAAAACAGTTGGCCATGATGATGTGTTACTGCGCATCGCGCAAAGTCCGATGTCGCTCGAAAGCAATATTGAGACGATGGCATCGGTGTATTCTAGATAGAGCCAGTGTTAAAGCCAGTATCCCGAGAATGACTCCCTGATGAGCCTGGCCGGTGTTCGCGCTTTCCGGGCAATCCTCGCCTCCTCTCGTCGCACCAATGTCCTTACGATCAACCTAGTCGTCGGGTGATAGAATTGTCGAAACTGGACAGCAACGTAAGTCGCGCAATTCAATTTGCTGGTACTCGTCAACTTGCCGATTGGATTGGAGCTGCCTGGTTGACTGGCACTGTCGTCTTATGGGCAGCAACCACAAATGCGCGGCATTGGTATCTAGTGCCTGTGTTTATTGCTGGGACCCTGATATCTGTCGACGTGGTATCGTGGCTTCGCGGGCGATTAAATCAGTTTGACCCAATGGCGATTCTCGGCCTAATTGGCTTTAACTTCTATGTGGTTGCACCAATCCTGCATTATTCTCACGACATCTGGCGAGCGTTCCATGATCCTGTTGATGTCGCATGGGTTGCCGCGATGGCGTTGCTAAATGCCGCTGGATTGATGCTGTATCGAATCACCGTATTTATGTTAAGGCCCCGTACTGCACAGTGCTTCGAGTTCACCCGAGTCCCCAATTGGAAGGTATTTAACCGCCTGCTCTTTATACTTGCCGTTGTTACATTAGCGACACAGCTGGTTACATATATCCAGTTCGGTGGAGTGCTCGGCTACATTAAGGCATATGAAGACCGCAGGGTCACCGGCCAGCTGACTGGCATGGGTTGGTTGTTCATGATTGGGGAGTCGTTTCCCATATTACTACTATTAGGCTGGGCCGCAAACATACGGCG
>JBJHCD010000158.1:0-9247 GCA_050485845.1 Pirellulaceae bacterium
GGCCAGGATCGTTGCCTCGGCGTGATGGAAGCTGCGATCCTCACCCGCGATCGTGAAACCGATCGGCCGCGGGACATCAAAGGGACGCCAACCGCTGGCTACATGGGCGAACGTCAACACCGCCTTGTTTCCCTTGATCTCCATCGACTCGAAACGCTCGTCGATTCTTCCCGATGTGCGTTCCCGGGCGCCCGAGACGGCGCCGCTGCATCTTAAAGAGGGAGAAACGCTGAAGCTGCGGGTGTTTATCGACAGGAGCGTGGTGGAAGTCTTTGCCAACGGCAGGCAATATGCCGCCGTCCGGGTCTATCCGGGGCTGGACGGAAGCGTCGGGGTGTCCCTGCGATCCCAGGGTCAGGAGAGCGAACTGATTTCTCTGGATGCCTGGCAGATGGGAGAGCTTCTGGGGCCGCTAAATTACCGCAGCTGACGAAGCCACTCCACCAAGTCGCGGACATCCCGTTTGCTGAGCTGTTCCACGATGTCGGCCGGCATCGCGGATTGGCCTACCGTGCGGTCCTCGATATCGTCCTGGTCCAACGTCACCAGCGTCCCTTCGGGAGTCATCAATTCCAGCTTCGATTCATCTTCGAACCTGACGATGCCCGTATGGATCCGGCCGAAGACGTCGCTGACCACCGCGCTCTCATAGTCCTTGGCAATCGTCCGGCTCGGCAAGACGATTGATTCCAACAGGTACTCGCGGTCCTTCTCCTTGCCGATCTGAGTCAAATCGGGACCGACTTCACCTCCCACGCCGGCCACGCGATGGCACCGGACGCACGAGACCTCCGTCCGCTCGAAAAAGATCTTTCGCCCTCGAGCGGCATCGCCACCCACCAGTGCCTCGCGATATTTCGCCAAGGGATCCTTTTCGTCGCGACTCGCTTCGAACCGGGCCAACCGATCGCGGAGGGCCTCGGTCTCCTGTTGTTGGGCCGCTTCCAGAAGGTCCAGGTGAGTGTCTGGATCGAGTTCTCCCCGCAGTAATCGGTCCATGGCATCGACGAGCAGTTGCTCGGCTTCAGGAAGCTCCAGTTCCGCCAGGATGGCGAACGCTCCTTGGCGTTCGACCCGAGCTTCCGAGGAGATGGCGGAACGTGTCTCTTGCAGTGCCGTGGGGGGATCGATTCGAGCCAGGAGGGCCCGAGCGGCATGTCGGACTTCCGGCGCCTCGTCGTTCAGCGATACTTGGGCCACTTGTTCGAGGCTCGCCCTCGGCTGGTCCAGGGAGGACAGCGCGCCCAAGGCGCCGGCCCGCACCGCGGGGCTCTGGTTCAAGTCGGCCAGTAGTGTGCGGAGCAGCGGGGCCGCCTCTCCCAGTTCCAGTTTCGCGGCGGCGGCGAGGGCCTCCTTGCGGACATCCTCGCTTTTCGCCAACAATTGCGGCAGCACGGACGTGAGGGCCGTCCTGGCTTCGTCAACATCTCGGTCGGCGATGGGGCGATACATCCCCAGCACGCGGTCTCGCGGGTCCTCGCCCGCCCACTCGGCCAGCATCCGCACGGCTTCGACTCGCAAGTGATCGTCGATCTCCTCGCGGTCCGTGAATTGAGCGATTCGCAGCGCCCGCTCGGCGCCTCCCAACCGGTAATTCGCGTTCAGCGATCGACGCAGCAGGGCGTCCTCTTTCGGGGCCCGGGGCAGCAGATCGGCCAGAGCCGGCATCGCCTCGGGGAGCGGAATGTCATGAATCGCTCCAGCCGCTTCCACCACCAGCAGCGGATCGGAGTCCTCGAGATACCGAGCCACCTCGGGGCTCCGCAGCTTCCTCAGAGCGACGATGGCGCCGAGTCGAGCGGACCGGGAGGGGTGCCGAGCGGCGGATGTCAAGGCTTCGACATCTCCGATTCCTGTCAGTCCCATAATGCCGCCATGCCGCACGATCGGATCGCGGTCTTCGTTCTCCTCCAATAATTTCAGCAGATCGGGAATGGCCTCCACGATCTTCGCGCGACCGAGTGCGGCAGCCGCGAAGTAGCGAACTCGCAGGTTCTCGTCACTCAGCCGTTCACGCAGTTCGTCGCCGGCCGATTCCGCTCGCATCTCGCCCAGCAGCCGAGCGGCTTGGGCTCGGACTTCGAAATGTTCGTCCTCCAGTAACTCGCTGAGTCGCGCGGTGGCGGATTCGAGGTGTTGATCGGGTGAAGCGGATTGCCTGGTGAGTTGTTCCAGGCCCCACATGGCGTGGAGTCGAGCGAGCAGTGGCTGTTCGGATCGAGTGGCCTCGGTCAGCCGGTCGGCGTCTTCCCGCCGGACCAGTTCGAATTGAGCTTCCTGGCGGACCCGTTGATCGTCGTGGCCCAGCAGCATGGCCAGGGATTCGACGGGGAGGCTTTCCCAATCGCCTTGCAGCAGCGACTGAACTTCGCTGGAGCGAGAGTCTGCCTCTGGATCGGGAGCAATTCGATAGAGGCGCCCTTTACCTTCTCCCTCCCAACCATTTACCCAATCGGAAATGTACAGGGAGCCGTCGGGGGCGAAGGCGACATCGGTGGCGAGGATTCGCCAGATCGTCTCCTGGGGATCGACCATTTGGAAGAAGGCTCCGCTCGGTTCGACACGAAATGTTCGGATACCGCTATTGGCCGGACCGCCTCGGAAGTCACAGAGGAAGAATCGGCCTTGGAACTGGTCGCCGAACCCCGTGCCGGGATAGTAGGCCAGTCCAGCCGGACCGTCGGCGAAATTGGCCACGGGGGGAACGACATAGGCGGGTTGTTCGGGGTGGAACGGATGCCAGATTCGCTCGCGGTTGTAGGGGCCCCGGTCGGGCAGATACTGATACGACATCCGCCAGCCCCAATCTCCTCCGGGAACGACGTAAACCCAGCGAGCCTGATCGCCGCTGTCTGAGTTGTTGTCGCCGGTGAACAGGTTCCCGAACTCATCAAACGCCAGCTCCTGGGGATTTCGCAGTCCGGTGGCGAAGACTTCCAGCCGGCTGCCATCCGGTTCGCAGCGAAACACGGCGCCACTTTCCGGATCGGCCAGGGTTTGGTCCGGCTGTTCGATGTGGTAACCCCGGTCGCCGATACTGAAGTAGATGCGTCCATCCGGGCCCATGATCAGTCCGTGCAGGTCATGACCGCGAAAGGCAACTCGAACGCCGTAGCCGTCATGGAGGGCTTCGCGGACATCGGCCTGATCATCGCCGGTTGTGTCACGAAGTCGCCAGAGTCGCGGGATGCAGGTGAAATAGACGTCTCCCCGGTGATAGAGGACGCCGGCGCCGGTCCCCTCTTCCAATTGGTGGAACCGGTCGGCGAACACGACCGATCGGTCGGCGGTTCCGTCGCCATTGGTATCTTCGAGCAGCCGAATTCGGTCGTCGTGCAGGGAGTACTCGTCTGCTTTGTCGCCGAGCAGTTCCCGGTGGTAACGGATCCGGTCTTCCACGGTCTGGGCGGCCAGGTCGGCCAGCAACCACTGCTCGCCGTGAGACCGGTTGTCGGTGACACCGCGGCTTTGCCGAAAAGTCTCGCAGACGTAGACCCGCCCTTGGGGATCGAAGCAGAAGGCGACGGGATTGGCCAGAAGCGGCTCGGCGGCGAACAGGGAGATGCTCGTCCCCTCGGGAATGCGAAACCCGCGCATCGCCCGTTCCCCTTGCCGCGAGGCGGGGGCGATATCCGGTTCCAGCGGCCCCGCTTGTTCCTCTTGGTTCGGCTCCTCGGCCCGGAGGGTTCGAGCGGCCGAGGAGAAGGGGAAGGAGATGGAGGAGGTGACGGAAGTGACGGAAGTGACGGAGATAAATGGGCGAAAGGAGCTGAACGAACTCAACGAGCCGAGGCCCCGAGCGGTCGAGTTGTCGTGTGGCGTGGGGGAGGAGAGGTGGTCGAGTGGTAGCAGGATGCTGAGTAGCCCGGCGAGCAGCAGGGGGAGGAGTGAACCACGAGCGGGCAGAGTAGTGTGCGTCATGGGAGGTGGCGTGTAATGGCGTGGGGTGAAGTGAAGCTGGAGTGAGCTGAAAAGAGCAAGGAAGAGCCAACGTAGGGCTAATTGAGAGCAAGGGAGCGCGGAAGTATAGCGGAAGTGGCTGTGAAACGGGTGCTGGAAAAAGCTGGAATGAGCTGTGGAAAAAGCTGAAACAGGGCTGCGATGCGAGCCGAAGTGAGCTCAAAAGGCTGGTCACGGCCGTGATGGCTGCCTATGAGCGGGCGATGGCGTCAGGAGCGCTTGAGCGTGGCCATTTGGTCTTCGATCCAGTGTTCCAGTTCTTCCATGTCCACGGATGGGAGCTTCGACAGGTCGGGGCGAAGTCGGATGGCTTCGCGAGTGTAGACGTGTTGAATTTCCCGCTGCGACTTGGTGGTGTTCCAATGGACCAGGACGCGAATGCATCTGGGAAGCGAGTTGGGAACGCTGATTTCGTAGGTGCAGAGCAGGGGGACGTCGATCCAGCCGAGTTGACGGGCGGCGAGCGCGGGGAACTCGGCGTTCAGGTCGCTGGTGACGGAGAAGACCGCGCTGCCGACATCATCGGGTTCGATGTCATTGAGGCGACTCATTAGGGCGAGTAGTTGACGAGTGGATTGAAGGATTTCGTCTCGCGAGTTGGATTCGACGGTGGTCGCTCCCCGAATTCCCCGGCACATCATGATCTTGGTTTCCTCCCTCTTTCCGCCTAGAGGGCATGGTTGGTGGCATCGGGGTCGCCGATGCAGCGGAGGTATTCTGCTAGTCGAGCCTGCAGGTCGAGTAGTTCCTGCCAATCGGCGTATTCTAGTGTGACGCGGCCGCCGGATGCAGCGGGCTTGACGGTCCCGAGAAGATTTCGGAGTCGCCAGTGGAAGAACTCGAGCAGTTCGCAGAGTTGAGCGGCTTGAGCGGGGGAGAGCCGGTCGGGGAGTTCTGGGGGCTGCAGGTGAAGCAGTACGGCGGGGGGATCTTCGATGGGCCAGTCTTCATCCAGTTCGAGGGAACTGGGTTCGGAGGTCCCGTTGTCCTCTCGTTTTTTTCCGCGAGCTTTATCTTTTTCACGGATGGCGGCTCGGAGTTCTTGGATGCGGGAGGCGATTTGTTCGCGGGATCCGAAGAGGAGGACGGAGCGGCCGAGTGTGATCATGTCGCCGAAGCGGAGGATTCGGAGCTGAATATCCTCGCCATTGACTTTGGTGCCGTTGGTGCTTTCCAGGTCGGTGAGGACGAGGCGGCTGTTGTCTTCTTGGATTTTGACGTGGAAGCGACTGACACGGTCATCGTTCAGCTGGATGGAATTCCCTTCCTCGCGTCCGATGGTCATGGGGGTGGACAGAGTTTCGAACACCCGACCGCGATCGGCGCCTTCGAGTACGCGCAGAGTAATCTCGGCCATGTAAACTGAAGCTGTGTCAAGGGGTAGCGAAGGGGGTGGAATGCCACGTGACCGGCCGCTAAGTTCATTTTCCTTCAGCGCTTATAGCATTGAGGAGAACCGCGGGTCAAGTCGCGGCGGAAAAAATAACCCCTATTTCTTTCCGGCAGCCCGATTCCCGCCATCTGTGCATTTTACGCCGACGATCCGGCCACCCGTCGAGTTGGGGGAGAACGCGCCGATTTCGGCTTGATTTTCCGCATGGATTCATCAAAGTCCACGGGGCGGGGCATCGGCTCGCCGTCGAGCGGGTCGTTTCCGGCCGTTGCGGGTCGTTTCCGGCCGTTGCGGGTCGTTGCGGGTCGTTGCGGGTCGTTGCGGGTCGTTGCGGGTCGTTGCGGGTCGTTGCGGGTCGTTGGCTCGCCGTCGAGCTGTATTTTGTGGAGCTTATCGAGAAACCGTCTGGAGGGAGAGTTGCAAAGCGAGGGCGAATCGCGTATTTTTTAGGAGTGAGATGCGTCCGTGGCGCAATTGGATAGCGCATCGGTCTTCGGAACCGAGGGTTGCAGGTTCGAATCCTGCCGGGCGTACTAGACTTACGACAAATCGGACCGGCCTTGTCCGAGAAGTTGTCCGAAAAAGTGAGTGAGAAGTGAAAAGGCCCCGCCTGTTTGCACCAGGCGGGGCCGAAGCGAGCCTTTCGGTCGCCTCTAGTGGTTCTTTCCCCAACCGACTGGAGGGCTCGCACCGTGCCTCACTATCCCAAGCCGTTCTTCAAGAAGGCTCGCCGCTGCTGGTACGTCGAAATCGACCGCCAGCAAGTCAAGCTCGGCCCCGACCGCGATGAAGCGTTCCGGACCTACCACCAATTGATGGCTGAGCCGAAGAAGCAGCAGGTCGCTGGCGGTTCGCTGGCGGCCATCGTCGATGCATTTCTGGAATGGTCCCAGCAGAATCGCTCGCCAGACACGTACGAGTGGTACCGGTATCGACTCGAGCGGTTCGTCCGCCAATACCCGGATCTCCGCGTGACGGAGCTGCGGCCCTACCATGTCGAAACTTGGGCGGCCAGCTACAACCTGTCCCGCACGTCCCGCCGGAACTACCTGCGGAGCGTCAAGCGGTGCCTCAAGTGGGCTCGGCGGCAAGGCTACATCGACGTCGATCCCATCGCCGACCTCGAAGTCCCCAGCGGAGAGCGAAGGGAGGGCGTGGTGACTCCCGAAGATTTCGAGCGGATTCTCAGGCTGGCTCGGAACCCGGACTTCTGCGATCTTCTGATCGTGACCTGGGAGACGGGCTGCCGACCTCAAGAGTCGCTCAAAGTGGAAGCCCGCCACGTCGACCTGGAGAATCAACGCTGGGTCTTTCCGCGGTCGGAATCGAAGATGAAGCGGCTCTCGCGTGTCGTCTACATGACCGAGCGGGCCATGGAAATCACACGAAGGTTGGTTGCCGCCCATCCGAAGGGTCCCTTGTTTCGGAACAAGAACGGAAAGGGCTGGACGACGGAGGCGGTTAACTGCGCCTTCAGCTACATTCAGGTCCGCATGGGGAAGGAAGAAATGGCCAGCGGTGGACTGAAGATTTCCCCAGAAGAGATCCAAGCCTTGATTCCTCAGCTCCGGCAGACGCGATTGTCCGAAGGGATCGAGATCCCGAAGACTGCAGCCGAGCTTCGCTGTGAGGCCAAACGCAAGTTGACTCAGCGGCAGGCGGTCAAGCTCGCTCCGCATTTTTCGCTCTACGCCCTGCGGCATTCGTGGGCGACACATGCCCTGCAGCGTGGCGTCGATCCACTGACCGTCGCCATCTTGATGGGGCACGAGGACCCTTCGACGTTGAGCAAAGTGTACCAGCATCTCTCCCTCGACCCGGCTCATATGCAAAGGCAGGCCCAGCGTGCCGTGAGCTAAATCCGGGGGAAGCAACGCGATCCATGTGGTCGACGTCGAGACACTCGAGAGGCTCCACACCTTGACGGATGGTTGGGGGATGGTAGCCGCCTCGCCTGATGGGAAGTGGCTCGGGGCACCTGGCGAGAGTCGGTGGGCGTTGTTGCTCCACGTCCAGCAGACCAGGGAGGTCCGGCAGCGACTGTCGATCAGTCGCACGATCAAGCACGGTGAGCCGCTTGGGTATGCTCCGATCGAGATGAATCCGAGCGGCTGTCAGCAGGAATTCCGTGGGTTGAATGAAGCGGAGCTGTGGAGAACGGCGGACCATGAGAACTTCCTTGTCCGTGTGGATAGCCAGTCACCTGGCGATTCCACCGGCAAGCGGGCACCGGCCCCTCGCGAGCATCTCCACGCCAACCGCCCATGCGACGAGAGTTTCCGCAAGCCCGGCCGTTCGCCCGACCAGGGCGTGACGCGGAGCGTAGGCCGGGCCTTGCGCCCGACACCGTACCCTCCTTGCTCGAGGCTCACAGCCCATTTTTCGACCGCCCGGCGGCTCAACGAAGTGCCTGGCGGAGAGTCAAGGTGGAGCCTTTTCGGGCCGCTTTTGTTCGCCACGGAGGGCGAAGAAAAGTGCCGTCGGCACCCACCGGGCGGCCCGAAAAGCAGCAGCCGGACGCGGACCTTGACCGGAGCGGACAATCCAGGTTGCCGCCGGGCTGGGCAAAGATTGCGACCTGTGGGACATACGACGCGAGGTCGTGTTGACCTTGAAGATTGATTGATTAACCTAATGCGGGTTGTCATGTTATTTCATTTCGTTTCGTCTTATGTCGTATCGATGGGTGCAAGTTTGGGTCGCGAACGCGATTGCTTCAGTTCGCCGAGGCGACTTGGCACAGTATCAGGGGGTGCGAATGTCGGCTGGAAGAGGGGTCTTCCTCTTGTGGACTTACAGAGTTGTCGGCCCGGTCGATGCATGCAAGGCAGAACGATCCTGCACCTGATGGTCAAGAATGTCCTGTAACCAAATTCGCCAAGAGGAGAGGTGAACTGACGAACGATAGCTACATCGCCCCTGAGATGTTGCCCGAAGACGAAAAGGCAGCTGCGGACGACTTTGGCTTCGACGCGAGATGCTGGGGGAGTTCGTTTGGCGACCTATTGAAACTTGGCAGATGGTTCCCAATGGCACCAAGCATTCGGAAGCCCCGCGACTGATTTTTCGGGCGTCTCCACATGCGACAACCGAACGTCGGATTGTCTCCAGAGTCGCCACGAGATTTTTTTCGCAACAGAATTGGGATGACATAGGAGTTTAGCGGTGGCCTAATTGCCATCCGCGTGTGTATTTCGAGCAAAGCAATGCCCATATCGCTATCACATCTCGGTGAAGTTATCGTTGCGGAAATGGCGGAACGCGAGCGCACGGCGATAATTGACATTCTCAGGCTAACTGATTCGGCTGACCTCGACCATGTAAGGACTGTCAGCACTTTCGCGTTTCACGAGTGTCGGCTTTCACCACATCGCGGTTTCATTTTTGATGGCGCCAGTCGAGTTGATGTTGTCTTGTGGATTCGCACAGATCTTGCCGTCGCACTGGAACTAAAACTCGGTGCAACGCGACTTACAAAGACACGGATTGATGATGAGTTCTTGCGCGATTGCCGGCTCAGTCACAACGATACAAGGATTGCCGGAAATATGATGGCAATACTTGATCGCCGATTCGGAGATATAGCTCCTGCAGATGGTGTTTCAGTTCAGCTTGACGATAAGAATATTCCACTTTCCCGTGAGTGGTTCGTGGTTACGCGACAAAGCGTTTTGGACAAATGGGTTGGTGACAATAGGCCAAGTTTCTCGTCATACACATCCTGTGTCTCAATTTCGAATCTCGCAAATGCTTTTGGTGGTCAACAGCGTTTTAATGATTTGGTGCGAGAATTGTTGAACATTGACTACTTTGACGAATGGGTAGTGTAAAACAGGATTTTCCAACCTCCCGTACAACGAGAGTTTCCGCGACGCTGGCCGTTCGCCCGACCAG
>JBJHCD010000159.1:0-1201 GCA_050485845.1 Pirellulaceae bacterium
TGGAGAGTCGCTGAATCAGGTGATTGAGCGAGGTGCTGCTCGTCTGAAAGCTGAACATGGAGACTCGCTACCGGCGGTCATGACTTGGTTGTATCAGCATGGCCTGGCCCGAAATCCGACGGCAGGGGAACTCTCTCTCGCTGGCGAGACCTGGGGCGAAAATGCCGGCCAGGCGGATCTCGAGGACCTGATCTGGGCCGTCATTATGTTGCCCGAGTTCCAATGGGTTCGATGATTCGGTCGGGAGTGGTTAGTGGTTAGTGGTTGGTTGCAAGCAGTTAGCAGATAGCGGATAGACAAAGACTGGCATTGATGGAGGTCCGGGACATGACACACGATTCATTGGTTGAGCTGACTTCGGAGCGACTGGCTCGGCGCCGGTTTCTGAAGCAGATGTCCGCCGCTTCGCTCGCCACCCTGCTGGCTGGGGAACCTCGCTTGCGAGCCGAGGAGCCAGGGGCCACCGCGCCGGAACCGACGGCCGACACCTGCATCATTTTGTGGATGGCGGGGGGAATGGCCGCTCCAGAAACATTTGACCCGAAACGTTACCATCCTTTCGAAATCGGCACGCCGATCGAAAAGGTCATGAGCACCTTTCCGGCTCGGGACACGGTCGTGGACAACATCAAGATCTGCGAGGGACTGGAGCGAATCGGCCAGGTCCTGGACCGAGGAACGCTCATTCGCTCGCACGTCCTGCCCGACTTGGGACACATCCTGCATTCTCGACACCAATATCACTGGCATACGGGTTATGTACCGCCGCAAACCGTGGCCTGCCCACACATCGGCGCCTGGATGGCTCGGGTACTCGGCCCCAAGAACCCGGTCATGCCTCCATTCATCAATATCGGACAACGGCTGGAGGGAATCGGCGAGAACGAGGAGATCAAAGCGTTCACCACGGCGGGATTTTTCGGGAGCGAGTACGGTCCGATGAATCTCCCTTATCCCGAGGAGGCGGCGCGGGCCGTGCGACCGCCGGCGGAGGTGACTCCTGGGAGGTTCAGCAACCGATACCGGTTCTATCAGAGATTGATCGACCAATCTCCCCATCGCGAGTATCTTTCCGACTACCATCAGGAATCGATGTTGCGAGCGATGGACAACGCCCATCGTTTGCTCGGTTCGCGTGAGCGGGAGGCCTTCGACATTTCGTTGGAACCGAAGGAAAGTTTCGAAAAATACGACACGGGCC
>JBJHCD010000159.1:1211-7286 GCA_050485845.1 Pirellulaceae bacterium
GATGCAAAGCGTGGCCCCGGAAGTGCTCGACCTGGAACGGGAGACCGAGTCGACTTTCGCACAGTACGGAATCGATGGGAGTCCGACCGACAACTTCGGGCGACAGTGCCTGTTGGCTCGACGACTGGTCGAAGCAGGGGCTCGGTTTATCGAAGTAACAACCGAATACATTCCATTCATCCACTGGGACACGCATGAGCGGGGCCATGAAACGGTCGATCGATTACACCAGGAAATCGACCAGCCGATCGCCCAATTGATTCTGGACCTGGAATCACGTGGACTGCTCGATCGTACCTTGGTTGTCTTGGCCAGTGAATTCAGCCGGGACATGATCATCGAGGGGGTACCTGGTTCGAATGCCCGGGACCAGGCCACGGCCCCCTCGGATACGCTGCAGGAGATGAAGCACTACGGCTTGCATCGCCACTTTACCGGGTCTTCGTCGGTCTTGATGTTTGGTGGAGGTATCAAGCGAGGATTGCTGTATGGCGAATCTGCGCCGGAACGCCCCTGCTTGGCCATTCGCGACCCCATTAGTGTCATGGACTTGCACGCCACGATCTTCACCGCCATGGGAATCAGTCCCCGGACCGCGTTTGATGTCGAAAAGCGACCGTTTTACGCGACCGAGGATGGTCGAGGTCGGGCGGTGAGCGAATTGTTTGCGTGAACCGAGTGAATGTGAGCGAGCCATATTGGGCCGAGCCCCAATTGAGCGAGCCAGATCAGTGCATCAGGGCCGTGCCTGAGCCCGCCAGGGACGCACTTGGCCCGCGGGACGTGTTATCATGTCCGAGGAGGTTCTTCGTGAAGAGTCGTCGGTTCCGAAAGCACCCCAGGAGTCAGAATTGATGAAGTGGATAGCCCGTTCGTTCCAGCCCCACCCCCACAACACTCGCCATCCCCAATCACTCACCCAGTGGATGAACGGACTGCGGATAAACGGACAGTGGATGATCGGACTGCGGGACGAGTCTTCCGATTCTCTCCGCGGGGGCTCGAGCGACCGCAACTTCTGCCGCTATTTCCCAGTGACGCTTGCCAATCAGGAAGCGGTTCAGCAGGACGTGGCTCATCAGAAAGTAGCCGATCGGTCCGTGGCAAGTCGCTCCGTGGCTGATCGGTCCATGGCAATTCGGTCCATGGCAAATCGGACGCGTCTCTTTATGGTGGGGCTCGTGATGGTCGCTGTGCTCTCGGCCACTGTCGCTCACGGGGAGAGGCATCCCGATCCCTTGGTCGTGCCGGATGCCGAGGCGACGGCGGAAGAGGAGATGAAGCCGTACACGGAGATCATCGAGCACACGGAAGCGAAGCTGGAGATGGTTCCGATTCCCGGTGGGAAATTCCTCATGGGAAGCCCGGAGGACGAGGCGGATCGGGGAGAGGACGAGGGGCCTCGGCACGAGGTGGAAATTTCTCCCTTCTGGATGGGAAAGTACGAGATTACCTGGGATGTTTACGACATTTGGATGTCGGACCTGGATATCCGCCGCCGTGAAGTCGCCGGGATCGAACCGAATGCTCGAGACAAGTTCTCCGAACAGTTTCAGGTCAGCCAACCGACGAAACCCTATACCGACATGACGTTCGGGATGGGAAAGCTGGGTTACCCGGCGATCTGCATGACTCAGCATTCCGCGAGAACCTTCTGTCAATGGCTGAGCGCCAAGACCGGGCGTTACTATCGCCTCCCCACCGAGGCGGAATGGGAATATGCTTGCCGAGCCGGGACGACGACGGCCTATCATTTTGGTGATGATCCCGAATTGCTCGACGAGTACGCCTGGTACTACGACAACAGTGATGAAAAGTACCAGCGGGTCGGTCGCAAGAAGCCGAATCCCTGGGGACTGTATGACATGCATGGCAATGTGGCCGAATGGGTACTCGATCAACACACGCCGGATTACTCGGACCGGATCACGGCCGGCTTGCTGAAGGATCCCTTGGTCATTCCGACCACCCTTTTCCCCCGCGTGGTCCGCGGCGGGAGTTGGGACGATGATCCCGAGCAACTGCGCAGTGCCGCTCGTGCCGGTTCGTCCCTGGAGTGGAAGCAACAAGATCCCCAAGTCCCCCAAAGCATCTGGTACCATACCGATGCCTTGCATGTCGGTTTCCGAGTCGTTCGGCCCTTGGTCGAACCGTCCGACGAAGAGAAGGCAAACAAGTGGGAGAAAGCCGAACCGATTCAGAAGGAACGCGACATGCCAAAACAGTAGGTCACCTGTTTTCTCTGTAACTAAAGTAGTTTTATCGAAGGGTTTATCGAAGGATTATTGTATGACGAGCAAACAGACAACCGGCGAAAGCCGACGAGATTTCCTGAAGCATTCCGGGCAGATTGCCGCCGCCTCGACACTGCTGGCCGGTTCCATTCCCCATGTCCACGCGGCGGAGGACAATACGCTGCAGGTAGCGTTGATTGGATGTGGCGGTCGAGGTACCGGGGCTGCCGCGAACGCCCTTTCGGTCAAGAACGGCCCGATCAAGCTGGTCGCCATGGCCGACGTGTTCGAGAATCGATTGCGGAGCAGCCATGAGGGATTGAGTGGTGACTATGCCGAGCAGATGGATGTCCCGGACGATCGGCAGTTCGTCAGCTTCGACGGCTACAAGCAAGCCATGGACTGCTTGAAGCCGGGAGACATTGTCATCCTGACCACGCCTCCCGCGTTTCGCTGGGTTCACTTCAACTATGCGATCCAGCGGGGCCTGAACGTCTTCATGGAAAAGCCGGTGACGGTCGATGGCCCGACCAGCCTCCGGATGTTGGAACTGGGCGAGCTGGCCTCGGAAAAGAACCTCAAGGTCGGCGTCGGACTGATGTGCCGGCACTGTGATGCCCGCAAGGAACTGCTCGACCGTATTCGCGATGGAGCGATCGGCGACCTGCTCATGCTACGTGCCTATCGCATGGCGGGCCCCACCGCCACGGCGGCGACGGGCCCCAAGCCGGATGGCATCAGCGAATTGATGTACCAGATTCAGCGATTCCACGCCTTCCTGTGGCTCAGCGGCGGCGCGTTCAGTGACTTCTTGATCCACAACATCGATGAGTGCTGCTGGATGAAGGAAGCCTGGCCTGTTTCCGCGAAAGCCTCTGGCGGTCGGCATTACCGAGGCACTGACATCGACCAGAATTTCGATACCTATTCGGTCGAATACACGTTTGCCGACGGCACCAAGCTGTTCCTCGATGGTCGAACCATCCCTGGTTGCCATCAGGAGTTCGCTAGTTACGCGCACGGCACGAAGGGCTCGGCCATTATTTCGACTTCGGGACATGCCCCCGCGCGGTGCCGAATCTACAACGGTCACAACATGACCCGGCGGAACATGACCTGGCAGTATCCCCCTCCGGAAGCGAACCCCTATCAACTGGAATGGGACCACTTGGTGGCCGCCATTCGTGAAGATCGGCCTTACAACGAAGTCGAGCGGGGAACGATCGCCAGCGTCGTCACCTCCATGGGCCGCATGGCGGCACACACCGGGCAACTTGTTACCTACGAAGAGATGCTGAATTGCGAGCACGAATTCGCGCCCGATGTCGATAAGCTGACACTCGATTCCGAATCACCGTTGAAAGCGGATGAGCATGGGAAGTACCCCGTGCCGCAGCCAGGCTTGAACGTGTATCGCGAATACTAATCAGCCCGTCACGCCCGGGGTTTGTAGCCCCCGAGATCACTCGGGAAAACCGGCGTGACAAAACCGTGCGGTTCCGCCTCGTTGGTTGGACTTCCCGTTAGATTTCCGGCCCGCCGAGTCCTCCGGTCAGCAGTAACCCGCTGATCAGGATCTCGGCCTGCCGGAGGTCGATCAGCGACCGGCGGTAATCGACATTGGTCTGAAAGTACGTCTGGCGAGCCGTTAAGACTCGAAGAAAATCCAGCTCTCCCAAACGATATCCCTCTTCCGTCAACCGCAAATTCTCTTCCGCCGACGGAATGATCTCCTCGCGAAAACGTTCCACTTCCGCCCGAGCGATCTGGTATCGCTGCCAGACTTCGGCGAGTTCGTCTCTCAGGGACAACGTCAACCGTTCCAGTTCGGCTCGAGCGCGAGCATACTCGGCCTGCGCTGCCGCCATGTTCCCCTGGTTCCCATCGAATAGAGGAATGGCCATTCCGAACTGTGCCCCATAGATCACGTCATCTGTCACGTTATCCCTCTGCACCGAACCATAAAGTTCCAGATTGGGGACAGGGCGCAGACGTTCCACCTGCTGTTGCATGCGTGCCCGTTCCGCCGCCGCTCGAGCTACCATGACCTGGGGGCTGGCAGTCAGCAGCTGATTCCAGACCTGGTCGAAATCATAGGGGGTCGCTGGTCCTTCCAGCTCACCCACCAGCGGCTGATCGGGAAGTTCGGAAAGTCCCACGATATGAGCAAGCCGGCGTCGGGCCGCCTCCGAGTTGCTCTCCGCCGTCTGCCGAAGGATGCGAATCTGATTCCGTTGAATCTCGGCCTGCAGCACGTCGGCTCGGCCCACCTGACCCGATTCGAACAACCGCCGAGACACCTCGACTCCCTCGGTGGCGACTCGCTCCAATTCCTCCGTCAACACCATGATTCGCTCGGCGCCCAAAGCTTCGGCATGTCGCAGTGCCACGTCATTGAAAACTCGCAATTGCCGAGCTTCGTAGGTCCAGAGCGACTGTTCGACTTCTCGAGTTGCCACGGCCCGATTCACACTCAGTTTATGGCCGGTCACGATCGTTTGGCCCACGAATCCACCCTGCTGTCCCGCTTGCCCTTCGTTTCCGATCTCCGAGCCTACATAACCCAACGTCGGGTTCGGGTAGAGGCCGGCTTGATATCGACGCCCACGGGCGGCTTGAATGGCAAGCGCCGCCTGCCGCAAGGTTGGATTGTGCATCTCGGCCCATTGCGACAGTACTTCCAGGGATAGCCCATCGCGTGCCCCCTCTTCCGAATCGGAATCTACGTCGCCGCTCATCCCCGCTAATTCCGGGGCTCCGCGACCGTGCCGCGCCGGTTCGTCGCGCGCCGGTTCGTCCCTTGCTGATACCTCTCTTGTTCTCTCGTCTGGCGTCGGCTCGTCCCGTGCCGGTTCCTCGGGAACGGCTACGCTCGGGAACGTCGCGTCGAGCCGTGCATCGAGATGAGCCCTTCGCACCGGAGGAGGTGCTCCCTCGGGAAGGGCTGGAGAGGCATAATCGATGGCCACGACGGGATAGGGGGGAGGGGGATGCGGCGTCAGGTGCTCGATTCTCTCTCGCTCGCCCGACGTCCTACACCCCGGGGTCGCCAAGACGACGGGCAGAAGAAGCACAGCCAGGTGGAGAACTCGCCGTCGCAAAGTCGTGACCTTTCAGCAATCGCTCGAGTCTGATCGTCGTGCCGAGCGAAGTACCGTCCTAGAACCTACATCGCTCACATCAGCTAGGAAAGTCATCGACGGTCGCTGCCGTTACCTTCGCGGTTTCTCCTTGTTTCCGTATAGGCCCGGATATCGCGTCACTTTGCTTAATCGTTAAACTCCCTCACAATTCGGGGATCCGAACCTTGGGTCACCGTCAGCTGACAGTTCACCGGCAAGTCTTCCCAACGATCGATGTCACCTGTCGGCCAGTGGATCTCCAGCTCTTCCACGCGAGTCGCCGATCCCAGGCCGATAAACTGTCGCCTTTCATTGGAGGAATAGAAGCCGTCGCCACCGGCAATCTCCAATCGCCGCGTTCCTTCCTCCGTTCGAATGGTCACCCGAGTTCCAATCGCGTCACGATTCGCGATCGTCCCATGGAGCTGAAGAACCAGCCGATTTCCTCCTTCCGTCTCATTCAGCAGCAGGGCAGTCGGGGCGTCTTGATGCACGACGACCACATCGGGGCGGCCGTCACGATTCAAGTCGAGCCGAGCCACTCCTCGCCCCAGGTATCGTCCCGCAAAATAGTCCCCCGCCTCCTGGGAAACTTCGCGAAATCTCCCTCGGCCCACGTTGTGAAAAACCTGGGGGGGCATCTTCCATGGCTCGTTGTTGTGCTCGAAGTCGTCGATATGACCGTTGGCCACGAACAGATCGGGCCAACCATCCAGATC
>JBJHCD010000159.1:7296-9237 GCA_050485845.1 Pirellulaceae bacterium
GGGGCAGCCAGCCGAGCGGCTCGAGTTCCATCGGAAAAAGTCAGGCCTCCTAAATTGAGATACAGGGTGTTTGTCTCCAGAAAGTAGTTCGTGACGAACAGATCGGAGCGGAGGTCTCCATTGAAATCCCCCCAGGCGACGCCCATTCCCGCCTCGGCGCGACCCTCGGCACTGAGAGCGGTTCCCGAAATCAGTCCCTTTTCGACAAACTTCAGTCGCGTCCTGGAAGCTGAACCTTCGTTTTGTGAAGCCCGTGAATCGTGTGAAGTCTGGGAATCATGTGCCTCGGACGAGGTGACTCGATCCATGCCCGCGACCTGTTCATCGCTCTCGCTTCCGCTGAGATTATGAAACAGGAAGTTGGGCGTGGTATCGTTGGCGACATAGATGTCGGGCCATCCATCTTCGTCAAAATCGGCGATGACAATTCCCAACCCTTTTCCATCCGCGGCGATAATCCCGGCGGAATCGGTCACCTCCTCAAACTGGCCCGTGCCCGTATTGACGTACAGGCGGTCTTGCTGAGCGTCAAAGTTCTGCGGATCGCAGGTGCTGATTCGACCTCGACTGTCACGGCAGACTTTGAGCGAGTCGACGTAGTTGACGACATACAAGTCGAGATTCCCGTCACGAGTCAGGTCGGCCAGAGCCAGACTGGAACTCATTTCCTCCGCCTCCAGTCCCCACAGTTCGGTCACGTCGTCAAACGTTCCATCACCGTTGTTGAGATAAATCGTGTTCCGGCCGAAGTTGGCCACCACCAGATCGACATGACCATTGTTATTCAGGTCACCCACGGCGACCCCCTGTCCATAGCGATTGTCGCCGAGTCCGGACTGCTCGGTCACATCGACGAATGTTCCATCGCCACGGTTCCGAAACAACCGATCTCGATAGGTCGAGTCGCCCGGATCATACGGCAACCGGCAGCCCTGGGGAAAGTAAAGGTCGGGCCAACCATCTCCGTCAAAGTCCAGAACAGCAACACCTCCCCCCATGCTTTCCAACAAGTACTTGAATCCCGTCTCGCCATTGAAGTACTGATGATCCACTCCGGCCTCGACATGAATGTCTCGCAGCCGAATCACAGGACTCTGATCCTGACTGGGCGAGGTGGAGTCACCGACGTCTCCCACTTCTCGAGGCGGCCGAGAGGCGAGCGCGCCCTCTCGGTTCGTGTCAGCCGGCAAACGAGTCGTCGATCGGTCCGTGGCCAGATCGGTGGCCAAATCACCGTTCAAATCGGTTGCCGGATCGACTGAGTCCGCTGGATCATCTGGATCGAGGTCTTGTCGCCGCGTTGTCTGCTGGGCTGCCAGTGCCGCGCGAGCGGCGGCCAACCCCTCCCGCGCCGACTCGTCCGACGGGTTGTACTGGGTCGCCAACTGAAACCAGGCAGCGGAATCCCGATACCGCTCGAGTTCCCCCAGCAGCTCACCAATTTGCAGCAATAAAGGTAACAAGACCGATCCCTGTTGACGGTCGACATTCAGTGCGATCGTGGTCTGCCGCTGAATTCGATCCAGCACAACGGCCGCCTCAAGATGCCGCCTTGCCACCTCTTCCCGTCCCAACTCGGTCAACAACTGACCATATCGATAGCGACTCGGCACGTCGTCCGGGTCGATGCGAACGAGTTGCCGGTGCCCCTCCAGTTCCACCGACACATTCCCGTGGACCGCCCCACTCTCGGCAAAACTCTTCCACCACCACCAGGCATCGCGATCACGGGGCTGGGAACCGGTCACCAGGCGGTCCGCGTCTTCGACTCGATCCAATTGCCGGTAGACATGGGCCAACATCCCTCGAAGTTGGTCATCCTCGGAGTGACGGGCGCGAGCCCCTTCGAGCAACCTCGCAGCCTCCTGCCACTGTTTTTCGTCGATTTGGTACTGGGCAAGCGCCCGCAGACTGGCCAGGTCTTCAGGGTCCCCTCGGACA
>JBJHCD010000160.1:0-9210 GCA_050485845.1 Pirellulaceae bacterium
AGCTTCGGGTTACTGCTGATCGACCGGCGATGCTGCATCTCCGTCAGGCCCATCGAATCACGAACGTCGGTCTCCAGGCCGGCGCTCCCCTCGGATGCTGGGCTGGCTCGGCCGTTCGAGCCCGTGACGACACAACGTCTGCCCCCCGCGAACGCCGAATGAACGTTCGACGCTTCAGATCTGTTGGCGGATGCGAGCCACTTCGTCCGCGATGCCCGTGGAGAGTTCAGCGAGCGCGGACCGGAATTTCTTGACGTCCTGTTCCTTCAACAATCCTGCCGCATAGAGAGGGATGAGGGCACCTTGGGCAAAGGCGACACCTCGCCACGCTCGCTTCAATTGCACCAAACGCCATCCGGCATCCAGCGGATCGGCCTGGTCACCAGGAAAGGCCTGAGCCAAGCCGCCCGAAACCTCGCCCAAGACCTGAATCAAGTTGGTAAAGCGGTCCCCGTTCGCAACTTCCAATTCATCAAAATAACCGGCTACGCTCAGCCATAAATCCTCGGCGACTTTCCGGAGCCGATGATTCTCGACTTCGTCCGATTCAAACTCACTCGCGTTCCGGACTGGCCCAGCGTCGGAATCACGCCAGGCATCGTCTGTTCGTTCATCCTCTGCCTGTTCGTGTTCCCACCCAGGGTGCATTTCGACATCGAATTCGGAGGTTTCGGTCTCCGCGTCCCACGATTCTGTGTTGCGGGTTGAATCGAGCAGCCCCTCTTCGCGCAGGAATTGCTCGATCGCCTCGGAACTTTCCATTCCCGTTTGGATTTTCTCCTCGATCGCGCGGTACATTCGCTCCTGCTTCCGACGTTGTTCCTTGTAGAAGGCGTCCCACTGGGATTCGCTCCCCATTCCCCCGCCGTTTTCCGAGTCGTCGACCTCGTCGTCCCATTCGACCGGTGGATGCTCGGGAGCTTGCCGCAGGGTTCGCCGGACTTGTCTGGCAACGCGCTCGATGCGATGGGCGAGGATCTCAGGGGCTTCGGCTGCTTCAGGGCTGAGTCCCCATGGACGCAGCCCGTTTCCGAGCGATTCAATGGCGACGCGCATTTCGGCAAATCTCCGAATGAGCGTCGACGAATCGCGGCTTTCCCAGTAACCCCCCTCGTCTTGCACCTCCAGATTCGGGAAGTACTCCTCCCGCATGAAAGACAGAAGCTCCACCAGGGCAACGTGACCCTCCACCGAGCCGAACTGGGTCTTCACAGAGCAGAGTTGCGATTCGGCCACTGGGCCTTTTCCGGCAGCTTGGAATTCCGTGAGCGGAATCAACCAACCCTCGGGAGAGAGGAGCAAACTGGTCGTTTCCTGGCCTGGAACGAGATCCAAAAGGAGGCCGCGGAGGATCCAAGTAGGATCGTCAACCGCGACGCTTCGCCAGACCGTTACTTGTGCGGACATTTCCAGAGCCATATCGAGCACTCGGTCCTCGAACTCTTCGACCCGGTCCAGGTCCGCCATCTGACCACGATAGTGGATCGTCACGCCCATGGGGGCCTCCTTGAAAACAACTCACCTTGAGAGGCCCCAACATAACTCCCCCGTCATCGGACGTACAACCCGGAGACATCGGACCAGCCAGGGGTTGTGCGAGGGCCTTTTCGACTCCCGCCAAGTTAGCCGTCTCCATTGTTCCGACACTGGAATGAAAATGCCACTGGAAATTCGCGACGGAACTGATCTTCTCGGCGACTCAGCGACCGGCACCCCCGTTTGCCGAGGCCGTTGTGGCTGTCGGAAAAGTGCAGCATCATAGAGTCTGATCCTCGACGGACATCTCGATGCCGCCAATTCGGCCGTCGGAGTCCAGACCAACTTCCCGCACTTCTGGCTTCCGGCGGGATTGTTCGGAGATTTCTCGATCCGCTACCATGGGCTTTTCGAGCAGTTACCTGCGTCAAAGCGGGCAACCAAGATTGTCAAACAACAAGAAATAATAATGATTAACGTTAGCGAACTTGCTTATTCTTATACAGGCGCCGTCGAGCTTGCCATCAAGAATGTCAGTTTTTCCGTGCAACCGGGCGAGATCTTCGGATTCCTCGGACCGAGCGGCGCGGGCAAGTCCACCACGCAGAAGATTCTGTTTCGTTTACTGCAGGGCTTTCAAGGTTCGGTACGGGTATTCGATCGCGACCTGCGCGAATGGGGCTACGACTATTTCGAGCAGGTGGGCGTCAGTTTCGAGATGCCGAACCATTACACCAAGTTGACCGCGCGCGAGAACCTGCGTTACTTCGGTGCATTGTATCAGGGAAATGTGAAAACCCCCGAAGAACTGCTGGAGATGGTCGGCTTGCTGGACGACGCCGATATGCTCGTCTCACAGTATTCCAAAGGAATGAAGAACCGCTTGAGTGTGGCACGCTCTTTGGTGAATGATCCCCAACTGCTCTTTTTGGATGAACCGACCGCGGGCCTCGACCCCGTCAACGCCCGCAAGATCAAGGATTTGATCAAGTCGCAAAAGGACGCGGGCAAGACCGTCTTCCTCACCACACACGACATGCACATCGCCGACGAACTGTGCGACCGAGTCGCCTTCATTGTGGACGGCCAACTCAGCCTGACCGATTCGCCGCGTGAATTGAAACTGCGTTACGGAAAGGCCGAGGTGCGTGTCGAGTTCAGCTTGAACGGCAAAAATGAACAACGCGATTTTGAACTGGCGAGTCTCGCGGACAATGCTGAGTTTTTGAAGCTATTGCGCGAAGGCAGTGTCCGCACGCTGCATACGCAGGAAGCGACGCTGGAGAACATCTTCATCCAGATGACGGGACGGAGGCTCGAATGACACGTCTGCTTTCCGCCGCCCGCTGGGATGTCAGCCTGCAATTCCGCAACGGGTTTTATTATGTGTCGGCTTTCACGGCGGTCGTCATAATCGTCCTGCTCAAACCGATCAACGTCGCAGACTTCGGCTACTGGTGGCCCGCCATTATCACATGCAACCTGACCATCAATTCCTTTTATTTCATGGCGGGCATCGTCCTGCTCGAAAAAGCCGAAGGCACGCTCGAAGCGCAGATCGTCACGCCGTTGCGCCCGTGGGAAATCCTCGGATCGAAAGTGCTCACGCTCGGTCTGCTCTCGCTGTTCGAGACGCTCGCCATGATCGTCATTTTGCAGGGCGTGAACTTCAACTGGTTCCTGCTGGTGACGGGCATTGTGCTGTACATTGCCATCCTTTCGCTGTACGGCTTCATCGTCGTCGCCCGCTACGACTCGATCAGCGAATTCATCCTGCCATCCGCGGTGTGGACGATAGGCCTCGCTCTGCCGCTGTTGTATTACTTCGACATCTGGCGCAGTTGGATCATGTTCCTGCACCCGTTACAAGGCATCTTCATTTTGCTTCAGTCGGCGTTCATGTCCGTGCCCGCGTGGCAGATTGTTTACGGCTTTGCTTATTCCATCTTGTGGACAGGCATCTTCATGTGGCTCAGCCTGCGGGCGTTCCGCAAGTTCGTGGTCGTCAAGGAAGGAGTGCATGGAAGATGAACCTCAACACCATCTTCCGTTCGCTCGGTCCCATTGACATCCACAGTATCAGCCGCGACAGCCTGGTCTCATGGATGATCTACATCCCGATCTTTATGGCGCTGGTCTTGCGCTGGGGCGTCCCTCCGCTCACTGAGCGGCTGATGGAGCAATACAATTTCGATCTGGTCGAATACTATCCCGTTCTGCTGGCATACTGTTTCATCGGGATGTGCCCGATGATCTTCGGTGCATTGATCGGCTTCATCCTGTTGGATGAAAAAGACGACGGCACCTTGATCGCCCTCCAAGTGACTCCCCTGCCCCTGAGCGGATACGTCGTCTATCGGGTGACGGTTCCGATCCTTCTCACCTTTGGGCTGATGTTCGTTCTCTTTCCTTTAGCCAACCTGACGCCGTTCGACTTGCGGACAATCCTGCTCTCGGCGATTGCCGCCGCGCCCACGGCCCCGATGCTCGCCCTGTTCTTCGGGTCCGTTGCGCGGAACAAGGTGCAGGGTTTCGCGCTGATGAAACTGACGGGCTTCATTTTCATCGCCCCAGTCGCCGCCTACTTCGCGCCTGCGGGCTGGGAACCGGCGTTCGGCATCGTTCCCACCTACTGGCCCATGAAAGTCTACTGGCTGTCGTACGCAGGTGAGTCGAATGTCTGGCTGTATTTGGTCATTGCGGTTGTGTATCAACTGCTGGTCGCCACCTTCTTTGCGAGAAGGTTTTGCCTGGTCTTGCATCGATAAAAGTTTGCGTGTCATGAATCGAGTCGCCAACCCAACGGATAGGCCCCATGAAAGTTAATCTTGTAATCGGGCGTGATCGCGACGTTCGGTCCCTGCAGTCTCATTAGTGTCCCTGAGTGTTCATCAGCGGTGCCGTTACCGAGTTCACCTCGCCGCATGGCGAGCACGTTGTGCCAAGGCGGGCGAGTGTGTCTCGTGGAATGCGTCGGCTGTGGGGGGTACACGAGGAGGCTTGGCGTTTCGGTCAATGGCCACATACACTTGATGGGGAATCTGAGTCGTCAGTTCGTGGAAAGACAGAGCCGACAAGTTGACGAGCGACCGTTCCCTGCAAGGCCGACATATGTTCTCCAAATCCAGCATCCTGGTGGCCAAGTCCCTTACCTTGGCGACACTCATCTTTTGCCTGCTCGCCGCCTTCGGCCTGCTTATCAGTCAAGCAGTCGGGGCATTCAATTTCAGCTCTCTCTCCGGTTATTTCATCTATTGCGTCGTGACCTTGCTGCTTGCATGGGACATTTACAGGGCCAAGCCGATGAGCGTGGAACTGGCCGGGAGGGATGCCGAGGCCCCGGACGTCGGCGCCTTCCATTTTACTGTCCTGATGATCGTCATCATTTTTCTGATGGTACTCACGCTTCCCGCTCTGACATTCGGGGCATTCGATTCGGGGTATCTCATTTATTATGTCCTGACTTCGCTGCTCGCATGGGGCGTTTACAGGGCTCAGTCCATCACCCGGGCTTTCGTCACGCTGTTGCTGGCGGCTATCGCGTTCCTCGCGCTCGCAGTCGGGCCGTTCCATTCCAGCTATGATGGTGATCCTCGAAGCGACGGCCCTGGGGGCGCTTCGCTCGCGGACTTGGTCACCGACCTCCGCCAGGAGCACAAACTTGTGGGCCTCGCTGCGATGGTCATGGTCGATGGGAAAGTCATGGCGTCGGCGGCTGATGGAGAGCGGAAGATCCACAGCGGCATGCCGATTGAGCTCGGCGATCGTTGGCACCTGGGTTCGATCACCAAGTCCGTCACGGCCACGATGATCGCGCGACTGGTCGAGTCGGGGCAAATGAAATGGACCGACACCATCAGCGAGCACTTTTCTGAAGCTTCCATCCATGACGACTGGAAACCGGTCACGCTCCAACAACTGCTGACCCACACCTCAGGCGCGCCGGCGAACTTCTCATTGGGAGTGAGGCTGAAAAAGCCCACGCTCGGTCCCGAATGTACCCAGGAGCGTCGCAAGGCGGTCATCGATGTGATGGCCGGAAACACGGCACACCCGCCGGGCGAGACTTTTGCTTACTCGAATGTCGGCTACACGATTGCCGGGGCAATGGCCGAAAGCGCGACCGGCGTGAGTTGGGAAGACCTTGTGAAACGTGAAGTCTTTGAGCCGCTGGAACTCAAGGACACCGGGTTCGGTCCACCGAAGAGCCCTTCCGAAACGCTCGAACAACCGCGTGGCCACCGTGGAAGGCATGTTTGGAAAACGAACGCCAACGACGATGACGACAATACACCGATCATGGGCCCGGCTGGCACCATTCACATGACGCTTGACAATCTGTGCCGGTACGCAACGGAACACCTCCGTGGGGAGTTTGGAGCCGGCAAGCTTCTCGCCGCCGAGACCTACAAACGACTGCATACGCCCAAGCTCCGTAACTATGCGTGCGGCTGGGTGGAGAAGCAGCCAACCAACGAGATCCCCTGCACCGTTTACTGGCACAACGGATCGAACACGATGTGGTACGCGCTGGTGGCGTTCATCCCCGACAAGAACATGGTGGTTGCCGTCACAACAAATGATGGCGACATCCATGCGGCCGAGTCTGTCGCGTGGAAGGTCGTGAGCGCCGGCGTGAACCAGTTCAACGTCGAAGGCAACGCCATGCGCCGCCCATCCCTGCCCCCCAGAGACTAAGACGACGAGCGTCTGCCGAGCGGCAGAGGTAGTAGGACTAGGCGCCTTGCAACTCCGGCGAGTGCGGAATCACTCATCTGCATGTACTTCACTGGGCCTGAGTTGTGTTAGAAACTCTAAGTCAGGCACTACAGCGAAATCTGCGAAGGCTGTGAGTTACCTGAAACGCTCAATGACAAGACGCCCAGCCGGCCCTGGCGGCCGACCACTCCGGCACGGTCCACGCGGTTTGGAGCATCGGGCGCGGGCGGGCCGGACCAGCCGGTTCGCTTCGAAATCCGGATTGGCTACAGCGAATCCGGAAGGAGCCGCAGGGCCTTGCGGCCTTTCCCGCGCAACACGGAGAAATCACGGCGATCCAGCGTGAAGACGGTGCCGATCCCTTCCTGTTCGGCGAGGTACAGAAGCGCCAGGTCGGTAAGTTGCGGGCGGAGGCTGCGATACCGCTTCGTCGTCGCTGCGATCCACTCCAGGGAATCCTCGGGCAAGGGCAGAATCTGGAAAACTCCCAGGCGTGGTCCCGCATACAGTTTCTGCAGCGCCCGCGGCAGGTCGCGAAGCAGCCACGCGGCTTCGGTCAACACCGGCCAGCACGTCCAAAGGGGTGGGTGGATTCCTCGCAGCGTCTCGACGCACCGGCCATGATGGATGTCGTTACTCCGGAGCAAGGCAACCAGTGGGCCCGTATCGACCAGCACGCGCGAGGTGATCCTCTCTTCAGTCACGCCCAAAGCCTTCCTGGTACGCCGGATTGACGCTCAGGTCGTCCGGTCCTCCGTCATCGCAGCCGAGAAAGCCGGCCTTGTTTGCCACATCGTAGCAGCTCGGGCCGGCCTGCTGCCGCTCGCAGTACTCGCTCAACGCCTCGCGCGCAAGCTCCGATTCGGTCCGCCCCGTGCGCCGGGCCAGGCCTTCGAGCTGCCGCTGCAGCGGCTCCGGAAGTCGGATGGTCAGTCGTTCTCCTGCCATGATAGTCCTCCTGTCTGACATTGTATCTAATCTGTCAGACAAAAGGTAAGTGGATCTCTTGCCACCCGTCCCGAGCGATCAAAGGCAACCACCAAGTCGTTCCGAAGCCTCTTTCCAGCCACTGTAGGGTCTTTCGCTCGGCCCTTCTCATTCTGCACAGCGGTCAAGGTCCGCTTCGGCCGTGAGGTGGATGGCACTTTAATTTTCCGCTTAATCTTTGCCCCAATGATAATGTCAGCGGACTTCCCTGCCTGTTCATGACGGGTAACTTGCTGTCTTACAGGTCCTTACTTCCTGGCCGACGGGTCGGTCGTCGAACTCGCTCGGCAACTCGTCTGCCCCGGCACCGGCCCGCAGCGCGCCCAGGTGCGGGCGGAGACGCGCGAGCAGGTTCGCGCGGCGCTGATCAGGTTGCCGGAGCGCGACCGCGAGGTGCTGGTGACGTACCATCTGGAACAGTTGACGGCCGGGGAGATCGACGAGGTGTTGGGGATTACCGAAGAGGCCGTCCGATCACGCCAGCGGCGGGCGCTGCGGCGGATCACGCGGCTGCTGAACCCACTGCGATAGGAGTTGGAGTGATGGACATGCCGACACGAAGCGCCGTCAAGTCCGGTGAAGCCTCGCGGAGCGACGCGTCGTCGAGCGACGACGGGGCTCTAGGGGCCATCATCGATGACGTGGTGGGCCGCTACCGGCAGGGGGAGGTGATCGACGTCGAGCAGATCGTGGCGGACTATCCGGGCTTGGCGAGCGAGTTGCGCCAGGTGCTGCCGATCGTGCTGGCTCTGGAGGCCCCGCCCGGCGCGCCGCAGCCGACCTCCGGCGGCCACGCGTCCCCGTTCGGCAACCTCCTGCACGGCCGCCTGCTGGGCGACTTCCGCATCGGCCGGGAACTGGGGGAGGAGCATCCCCGTACGCTTTCAGCCATGGTCAGGCTGCAAGGCCAGACATACTACGAGCAGCAGCGTTACGCCGATGCGGAAGCCGTGTTAGCCGAGGCGCTCGAGGGCCGCCGGAAGGCATTGGGCGACGAGCACCGCCATACGCTGCGAACAAAGGACCACCTGGCGCGCGTGTACCTGGGCCAGCAGAGGTATGCCGACTCGGAGCGGCTGCTGCGGGAACGGTTGGCGGTGGACGAGGAATCGCCCAGCGACCATTGACAGCGGGCGCATGCCGATGCGCTGCTGGGCAAGGCCCTGTTGGGGCTGGAACAGTTCGACGAGGCCGAAGCGCGACTGCTGGCGGGGCATCAAGCCATGGAAGCATGGCAGGACCGCATGCCTTACTACGCCCATCGATACATTGCCGACGCGGCTGAGCGGCTCGCGAGTCTGCGGGAAACTGCGAAGTCGCAACCGCGAAACCGGGACCACGATTGACCAGCCCCAGGATCAGATGCCCCACTTGAGCGAGAAACACGGTCCGGACCCCAACGCGATACGCTCATTGTACTCAATAGCTCGTCGAGACAATCACATCCGAAGAGACGAAGCTAAGGAAAACAGCCGGTGAGGCATCCCCGCCAAGAGACTCCTCACCGGCCCAACCGAACTTCGGGCGAAGTGGTCTGCGCGCCCAAAGCAAGGTACTCCATTAAATCGCAGACCTTGTGTCAGAAATCAAGGATAATCGAGATGATGAACACCACAACCCGCTGGCTGCTGGTACTTCTGGTAACTCTGTTCTCTGCCGGCATCGCCACCGACAACCTCGCCTTCGCTCAGTCGGGAGACTCCAACGTCCCGTTCCATTATGAGATTACGCGGTACTGGCAGCATGACACCTCCATGGGGTCCTGGCCGCCCATTGACTTGAACGATCACGGTGATGCCGTCGTCACCCCTTGGTATAACAACTCTGATTTCAGCGCCGAGCTACCGCTTCTCTACCTCTCCCATGAAGAATGGGCAGCGATCTATCCGCTCGCGGAGCCTGATTCTGACGGCAACATCGATATCAACGGACGCGGACCGACCCGGTGCAACTTTCCGCGAGCGACGCGGACGACGTCCGCTTTCCGGCGATTGCGGCCGGCGGCCGGCTCGTCCACGTGATGTGGAT
>JBJHCD010000161.1:0-9207 GCA_050485845.1 Pirellulaceae bacterium
GGCCCACACCGTGATCGATACGTTCGGTCCATGCAGGCTCTCATTAGCGTCCCTGAGTGTTCATCAGCGGTGCCGTTGCCGAGTGGTTCTCGAGCCGGATGCGGTTTCGCCCCGTTGTTTCCCGCCACGGGTCGATTCATAATCGAGAACTCGGCGGCGTGGTTGACTCCTCGGAACGGTTTCCGATCCCGCCCATTCACCCCCGGACGCCCCGCTCTATCTCATCTTGCCTTCATGCCTGCAAATACTCCACGGAAAACTTCTCCCTCCGAATCTCCGACCACTATCCCTCCGAAACACCACTCGTTTCGCCATTGGCGATTGTGGACTACCCTTTTGGGCCTGCTTTTCCTTGTGGCTGGAGGGCTGTTCGCCGACTGGTGGCAAGCCTACCCCATCGATACCCCTCGAACGTACATCGGGAAGAATCGCTGCCTGGAATGTCACCAGCAACAAGTTCACGACTGGGAGGATTCTCATCACGCACTCGCCATGCAGTTGGCGACCCCCGAGACGGTCTTGGCCGACTTCGACGACGCCGAATTGAAGTACCACGGCATAACCGCCCGCATGTTTCGTCGTGGAGAGCAATTCTTCGTCCACACCGAAGGGCCGGACGGCGAGATGGCCGATTTCGAAGTCAAGTATGTCTTCGGAGTTGATCCGCTCCAGCAGTACATGGTGGAGGTCCAGCGAGGTGACGACTTGCTGCCCCATGAAATCGGCCAGGTCCAAGTGCTGCGAGAATCATGGGACACACACCGGAAACGCTGGTTCTACCTCCCTCCTCCCGACGTCCACGAAAAACTCGAGCCCGACGACGAACTGCACTGGACCGGCATGGGCCAGCGTTGGAACTTCATGTGCGCGGACTGCCATTCCACCAACCTGCAGAAAAATTTCGATCCCGAAACGGCCACCTACCGAACCACCTTTTCCGAAATCAATGTCAGCTGCGAAGCGTGCCACGGCCCAGGGAGTCTCCATGTGGAACTGGCCCACTCCTATTCCTTTTTCTGGGACCGGAACCACGGATATGGACTCAATCAACTGAAGGGGGACAACCCGGAATTGGAGATCCAAACCTGTGCTCCCTGTCACGCTCGACGCCGAGTTCTCTATCCCGGTTATGAACCAGGGAAACCGTATTACGATTATTTCACGACCGAGCCTCCCACGCCGCTAACCTATTTTCCGGATGGTCAAATTCTGGATGAAGTCTACGAGCACGGCAGCTTCATGCAGAGCAAGATGTACCACGAAAAGATTCGCTGCAGTGATTGCCATGATCCGCATACGGCCCGGCTGAAAGCGCCGGGCAATCAAGTCTGTACCTCCTGTCACCAGCATCCGGCCGGCCGATACGACACGCCGGCACATCACCAGCACCGCCCCGGTTCGGCGGGAGCCTCCTGCGTCGGTTGCCACATGGGGGAAAACATCTACATGGAAGTGGATGCCCGGCATGACCATAGCCTCCGCGTCCCTCGCCCCGACCTCTCCGTCCGCTGGGGAACTCCTAATACCTGCACGCAATGCCATCTCGACCGTGCCGATTTCAAAGAGAAACCGCCCGAACGAGAACTTCCCGCCGGACACCGTCCCTACGAAAGCTGGCAGTACTCGGACTGGGTTATCGCCGCGAGGGAGGACGAGGAGGTCCGGGAGCGACTGCGAGAAGTGGACGAGTGGGCTCTTCGGCATGTTCAACAGTGGTATCCGGAATCCGACCGGTCGTCCGGCCGTCCCCACTTTTCCGAACTATTGACTCAAACCTGGGAAAACGACTCGAACTCCCCAGCGGCCGCTCGGCGACTGGTCGAATCGGGGCGAGTTCATCCGGCCATCATTCGAGCGGCCGCGTTGGACTGGATGCAATCTCAACCCGACGAAACGACGGTCCGAGCGGCTTTGCGGTCCCTGGCCGATCCCGACCCAATGGTCCGTGCGGCCGCGGTCCGAACACTGGAAGGCCTCATTCCCGGCCGAGAGGAATTCCAAGATTGGCCCCGCGAGGCGCGACAAGCGGTCTTGGGTCCACTTCATGAACCGCTGCGAGGGGCGGTCGATGCCTTGGAGGATGCACGGCGACTGGTACGGACCGAGGCGGCGAGGGTTCTCTCGTTGCTTCCAGCCGATTTGTTGGGCAGCTTCACTTCCGGCCCTGAACGGGCCCGATTCCGTGACGTGCTGGACGAAATCCGCACGGGCCTGTCAGCGACCAGCGATCGAGCGGGATCCCACTTGGCTCTGGGGTCACTCGAGGAACGCCTCGGAAACCTCCCGGCTGCGGAATCGGCTTATCGAACGGCCATTCGAGTGGAGCCGGGAGCGACAGGACCACGAACCAATCTGGCGGCCCTGCTCGAGCAGCAGTTGGCTCAAACTCCCGCCGGCTCGGCCGCCGCCCAAGCTGAACTACAAACCGAGATCCAGCAGCTTCGCCAAGAGGAACTCACGCTGCTCACGCGCGATGCACGCCTGGCTCCTGATCACGCCGATATTCAATACCGGCTCGGCCTGTCGCGATATCTGAACAACGACCTGGAGGGAGCCCTGTCGGCCGTGCGGCGCGCCCAGGAACTAGAAGTGGAAAACCCCACGTTCCTTCTGATGTTGGCGCTTCTCCATCAGCGTCTGGAAAATTTCGCCGAAGCCGAACGCCACGCAGTGGAATTGATTCGCCTGGTCCCGAACAATCCCGGCTATCAACAGCTTCTCCGCGACATCCGGCAGCAACGCTCGCAGTCGCCCGAGTGACCTTTTACGGCCGATCTTCGATCTTCACCTTCCATTCGTCCGAATTGCCTCGCAATTCCGGCGCGTACATGCCGCTGGCCAGCGTCGGAAGCGCGCTGAAGGCGCCGGGAATCTCCGCCCGCATCCGGTAGGAGATGCTGTGATTTCCTCGAGCCAAGTTTCGCAGGAAAAACGTGACTCGATCGTCCCGGAACTCGCGATAAGCCCCCAAGCCATTGGCCGCATGGCCGCTCTGAACTTCCAATGGTTCGAATCCGGCCGGCTTGAAATCCTCGAACATCAAATACTCGTAGTCGTTCTTGCTTTCAATCTCCAATTCGATTTCGATCCAATCACCGCTCTGAACGGTCTCCAGACTCTCCAGCGGGACGCGCACGAACCTCTCCACCCGTTGATCCACCGCCTGCCCGCGTGAACCGGCGACCTTCACCTCCCTGTCGTCACGCTCCAGCCGATAGTATTTTCGCTGAACCTGGACTTCGAGCCCGGCCCGAGTAATCGGGTCCTCCAAGGTGAAATTCGTCAGGTAGGCGTTGAAATACACCGGCCCCGTGCCTCGGCGGCGAATTTCCAGTTGGTGAGTTCCATCGGCAACGTCGTCTCCCTGGAGAACGAATCGATTATCAAACGAAAACAGATTCTCCGCCTCAATGGCGACTTCCTTCTGCTTCTCTCCATTCAGCCAGATCTCCACCACCATGTCGGGACGTCCCTCACCGGTCGCCTTCAGAAAATCGGCAAAAGCCTCCACGCAGTAGGCCGTGTCCCTGGTGGAACGCCAGTAGGTGGCGTGTTTGCGGTTGTTCAGAAGATACTTGACCAGGCGGGGCCCTTTTTGCCCCTGGGGGTCGAGTTGGCTGAGCAATTTGAGGTAGGCGGCATGGGCTTCGATTTCGTCCCCATACCAGAACCACCAGTATCCCTGATTGGGAAGCCGTAAGTAGGCCGTCTCATTCGTTTCGTCTTCCACCAGATACTGCTCGATGTTTCGCAGAATCATCGCCACCTGATCATCGTATCCCTGTTGGTGGAGCGACAATCCGAACAAGGCCATGCCGTACACGGAAAGTTGCAGGCGATCCCGATAGAGAAAACCTCGCATTTCCTCGTTCTCTTGACCGGCCATGTCCAGCACGTGATAAACCAATGCATCCAGGTTGTCGGGATGTGGCTTCCAGGGATCCTTCTTTCCATCGGCGTTCTTGATCCGCCGGATCTGCTCCTGTTGATACTCGGTCAGCCAGGCCACCCCCCGCTGCATGACGTCGGGAACGATTGCCACGTCGTTTTCTTGAGCGACCAACAATCCTCGCATCACCAGGGCAGTGGTGTGAGGTGTACTCCGCTCACCAAAACCGCCAAACCATCCCCAACCTCCATCGGCCATCTGCATATTCGTCAGACGCACGATGGAATCCTTGACGATCCGGTCCAGTTCGACGGGGTCAAACACAGCCTCGCGATCGTATCGCTGCCACTGCTCGGCTCGCTTGACGTCATCCCCGATTTCCTGGGGATTCAGATTGGTCCGTTTCTCACGAATGGCCGCCAAATCCAGATTCATGCTCTGGAGGACTCGCTGAGTAATCACGGCCGGGAGGAATCGATTGAGCGTCTGCTCCGTGCAGCCGTAGGGATAATCGATCAAGTAGGGGAGCGCATCGACCATCGCCCCGGCCAGCGTCGGCGAATAGCGGACCTCCAGAACGGATTCCTCGGGACGACGTTGCTCGGGAACCACGATCGAAATCGCGGCTCGATCTTCCTCGGGGCGGAGCGTCCCCGCCCATGATTCCGTCTTGAGGATCCCATGCACGCGACAAGGGAAAGTCAGCTGCATCGCGTCCGATTCCTCATCCGTGAGTGCCTTCATGCGGACGGTGGCCAGGCCTTCTCGAGTGACACGAACTCGCCAGTCCACGCGAACTTCACCGTCGCTGGGGATCGTGACCTGGCGAGTGAGCGACTCGGTGGTCTCCAGCACCTCGCCATCCAGCTCCAAGGAGACTTCCACCTCTTTCTCGTTCGGCAGGTAGTTATGCACGTTGGCAGAGAGCACCGCCTCGTCCGTCTGGACGGCGAATCGCGGCGTCTGCATGCGGAGAATCAGGTCCTTGCGCGTGATCATCTCGGCATCGCCCGACCCGACCCGCATCCCCTGCCCCATTCCCCAGACTCGGACTTTCCAGGTTGTCAGGTTCTCCGGCATCTTCAGCTTCAATTCAGCTCGACCCTCCTTGTCGGTCAACAGAGAACCATCCCAGAACGCCGTGTCCGCGAACTCGGAGCGAACGGTGGGAGGGACCAGATCGGGAGCTGCGTCAGCCGCCTCGCCATCCGCCGGGCTGGCGGCCATGGCCTTATCGGCTACCCCTTCCGCCATTTCCGCCCCCCGCATCATCGCTCGTCCAGGAGCGGCCCCGCCCATTCCTCCCATTCCACCAAACGCCATTGCTCCCCCGAGCATAGCATCTTCATCCATGGCCAATCCATCCACGATATCCATGTCGTCGGCAACCGTGGAACCGAAAATCCCCAAGGGGAGCATCGGCTGCTGATTCGGGGGAACGTGATTCCGCGAAGTGCGAGTTAGATTCGTTTGGTGCTGGGGATAATGACTACGCCGCCACTTCCAAAAATACTCCTTGATATCGGAAACGTTCGAACCACCGGAAATATATTCCACGGATTTGTCATAGATCGTGGCCGCCAGGGAGCCGACGAAATTCTCACCATGAAAATCGGTCACATGAAGAGAAACGGTCGCCTCTTCCCCCGGGCGCAACTCCTCCTTCACGGGGGCAACTTCCACGTTCAGGATTCTCTTTTCGGGAGGAACGACGATCTCCTTGACTTCCTGATGCACTCGGCCACCCGATATGGTCACCGCCTCGACATGAAAATTCGGCATGTCCGCCGATTCCACATCCAGTTCATGAATCGTGCTCTGACCACGAATCCGCAGCACTTGCGGAACCGGGTAGGCACCACCGACGGGGCGGACGAACAGGAGGACGGTGCTATCGATACGATCGGTGTTGATCTGCAGTCGAACCTTCTCTCCCGGACGATATTCCCGCTGGTCGGGAATCAGTTCGAGGTGGGCAAAACGATAGCGGTTCCCCCCGAATCCAGTCCCGGTCACGGTAAAGAGATATGCCCCTTCGATCGTGTGTTCCGCTCGATCCGTGACTTGGTAGGCGAGGCGATATTGACCGGGGTTCGCCGCGATAAAGGGGAGGCGGGCCCGGCCATCCGAGTCCGGATCGAGTTCCCACGTTTCGACGGCCGTCTCGATCGGCTGTCTCTGCTGGTCGTAACGAATCCGATACAGGGTCGCCACGCCCTTGCCGGTAACGGGACGGCGGTCGAGTGTTTGGGCGAGGAAATTCGCTTCCACGGTATCGCCCGCCCGATAGTAGCCACGATTCAGCCAGGTGTAGACCTTGAAGGGCTCCCGAGCCACCAGAATGTTCCCTTGCCCGACAATCGTGCGGCGTGATTGGTCGCGAACTTCAGCGACAATCGTGTACTGATGGTCCTGATCGCCATGGATTTCCTTGGCCAGCCGGGTGTCGATTTCGACCTGTACCGTTCCATCCTCGCCAATCTCCACCTCCTGCTCGGCAATGACTTCCGGCGGTTCGGATCGCCGAGGCCACCAAGGCCCAAGGGGCCGAAGACACCCCGACCATTCATCCCAACCGGGATACCAACGGTAGTCATAGGCGAACCACCAATAACCGGGGCCATAACACCAATCCCAAGGCATGCGGGGAAACCATGTCTCCTCGTGAGTCGTCCGAGTGATCTTGTAGTTCACCGTGGCGCGAGTCACCGGTGAGCCGAAATAGTACTTCGCCCGAATTGTGGCGGTGATGGACTCGCCCAACATCACGGGCTCGGACGGGGCGTCAACCGTGACTTCGTACTCCGGCTTCTTGTACTCTTCGACGCGAAAACTCGTGGGCAAGGCATGCGGGAATTGAAATCGATAGACGCCCAGCGTGGCATCGTCCGGCAGCAGATACTCCCCCTCGATCCCGCCGTAGTCGTCCGCCGTCACTTCGCGAGTCATCACTTTCTCGCCGCGTGGGTCGAGCAGACTGACTTCAAATTTTCTGCCGGCGAACTCCGAACGTTCGCTCTCGCGAACCCGCTCGTCATAGGTCGCCCGTCCAACCCAAATCTTAAAATTCATCGTTTGGCCAGGTCGGTACACGGGACGATCCGTCATCCCGAAAGCCTTCACTTCGCGATAGACTTCCCGTGAGACTCGCCCCCGCCAGACTCCCTGAAAGCCGGTGTAGGCAAGGCCACCGGTGGGTGTCCGGGCGATGGCCAACCACTGAAGGTTGTTTCCCATGCGGTTCCGATCAGGACGAACAAGTCCATGGGCATCGCTCCGTTCGGCAAAATTGTTCGTGATGGTCTGAACTTGTCCCTGCCGGTTCCGCTGTTGCCGGTAGCCGAAGAATTCGACATTCGCCCCGGCGATCGGTGTTCCCGATTCAGCGTCCCCGACATAGTACAACTCGCCATCCAGACCCGTTTTCTGCACGAGGGCCGTATCGGCAACCCACAGGACGGATTTTGTGACATTTCCGTCGGCGAATCGAGCGGTCAGAAGATAGGCTCCTGCTTTCTGCAGCGGAGTGGTGATCGTTATCCGGCGGTCGAAGTGCCCTGGTCGAGGCTCAAGATCCAAGTGCCACTGGGCCACCCGCTCGCCGATGTATTCCGTCTCGTTATTCTCGACCAACCGCCAGCCGATATCCGCGATATTGATTTTGTGCCATTCGAGCGACTGAGGATTTTGCCGCAAGTAGGTCTTCACGTCACGGAGCAACGATTCCACCTGGACCGCGTGGGCTTCCAATTCGACTCGTTTCGCATTCCGGAACCGAAAGTCCACGGTCGCTCCTTGACCGGCGGCCTGTGTCCGTGAAACATCGAATGCTCCCCAGTCTCCGACAATTTGCCGGATTCGCCCTCGCCGCAATTCCGAATCACCATACTGCCGAACTGCCTCCCTCCAGTACTCCAAAGCTCGGGGATATTGCCGTCGGTTCTCGAACGTCTCGGCCAAGATGTGTAACGCCGTGTCGGCGTGACCTGTCTCGGGATCCTCGACGATCTGCTGATACAGTCGAATGGGATTCATCTCGTCCGGCAGCGAGAAACGGCGAACTCCCACCGCCAACCGGGCAATCGTTTCGTGGTCTTCCAGCGTATCCAGGGCGTAGGTGCCCGACTCCTGGGACTCCGACTCTGGGGACGCTCCGGAAGTCGCCCCTCGGAACCAAGGACTGAATTGCTGCAGCGTTTCGACGCCGAACTGCTGCCGATGGAACATCGCCCGATCCAGGAGGACCGAATTTCTCAGCTTGGGATCGAGTTCGACCGCCTGCTGCAGACTCCATCGCCACCGCTCTCCATCCGACTTCGCCTCCTCCCAGCTTTCGGGAAGTTGGTGATAAATCGGGTTGCCCTCACGATCGACCGGCGCGCCGCGTTGCTGCCCGCCGAACCAGTGATGTTCGTATTCCTCATAGTCGGGCAGTTCCGAGAGGTCCGTCAAATACTGCAGCCGCCAGGCTTCATCTCCCTGGTTTCCCGGCCGCATGAGGAACGAAGCCAACTGCCGCTCCAGTGCCGCCACTTCGGTGGCCGTGGTGCTTTCTTTCTCCTGCTCCAGTTCCAACCTCGACAGTCGTCTCGCCTCCACCAGCAACTGCAATGCCCGGGTACGATCTCGCTCGGCCGAGGACATCATCTTGCCACCCCCGCGATGATTGCCTCGGACGAATTGCCCGGCGATCAGGAAACCATGGTGGGAAAATTCCCGAGCCTGGAGTCGGGCCGCCGTACTCAACAACCGCCAATTATCGGCATGTACCGCTACCGTGGCTTCCAGTAGCTCGTCCAGTTCCGCGTCGCGCCCCAACCGTCGCAAGCACATGACCGCCTGTCTTAGATCATGAGAGACCTGCCGCGGGTCATTTTCCGCATCGCGACAGAGTTGTTGGTACCCCAGATACGCCTCGGCGAAGTTCCCCTCCCGGAAGGCTCGGTCGTATTGCCCTCGACGTTCGGCTTGATCGGTCGCCTGAGACATTACCAGCGTCCCCGCCAAAATGAGAAGCCCACCGACTGCCGCGGCCACTGTCCAACGAGCCATCATGGAACGACTGCTTTCTTGTTTTTCGGATTTTTTCGGATTTTTTCGGATTGTTTCGGATTTTCTTCGCATTATTGAATTGACATCACGCCAGTGGATCCACCATCCGAGGCCCCCCTTATCCAAAGGGGGATTGGCTCGCGGGCGAGCCCATGCCATGGAATTGGTCTGCTTTCCAAATCCCGATCTCCGTGACGTCCGTTGTCGCCGCTTCAGCGAGCGACGCTTCGCCATTGAACCGCGGAGCCCTGCACGCTCTATACGAC